>SHUD01000054.1 GCA_009697505.1 Bryobacterales bacterium | reverse complement strand
CCGGAAGTTTTGCGTCCACCCCAGCCGGCCGCCCGGGAAGTTGGCGCGATGCGTGGCATTGGCAAGCGCCGGGCAGGTGGCGCAGGGCCGCACGTACCAAGGCTTGCGCTCCGCCTGGCTCAGACTGCCAAACCCGACGATGCTGGGCTGGTTCATGTCATAGTCGGGGCCGCTGGGATACACCCACGTGCCAATGTTGGCGACGTAGCCGACCTCGATCGCGCTCGTGCTGGTGAGCTGACGCTGCACCGTGAAGTTCCAGGAATCGATGCGGGGAAGCCGCATTTTGTCCTTGACCACGAACATGGTCTGCCTGTCGGGCAAAATCGGAAGACCCTTCGGTCCCAGGGGCTGGCCGCTCAGGACCGTGCGCGGATTCAATACCGCGCCGGGACCCTGCCCCAGGTTAAAGGCCGCGTCGAAGTTGTTCAGCCCCAACAGCGTCTGGCTGGCCAGAACAGGCAGGTTCTGGGTTACGCTGTGGCCAAAAATGGAGCCGAACGTGCCCATGCTGAAACCGCGGCCGTAGCCGGCGCGAATCGCGGTCTTGGAATCCAACTGATACGCCAGGCCCACGCGTGGCGCGAACATCTTATAGTCGTTCCGAATGTTCCCGGAGCGGTCGTAGGCGCCCACGCCCAGCGTGTAGACTTCACCGGTGTCGATGTCCACGTTGCCGCCGTTGCCCGCGCCGTTGACCGTCTGCGGCTTGTAGATTTCCCAGCGCACGCCGTAGTTGAAGGTGAGCTTACGGGTGATTTTCCAAGTGTCCTGCGCGAAGAAGAACCAGCGGTTCTGCCGTTCGCGAAGGTTGTCGCGGACCGTGCCGCCGACATACCGCTGCAACTGCGTCACGTCGCCCAACAAGAACGTCGCCAGACCCGATCCGCCACCGACGGTGTTGGAGCTGGTGGGTCCCTGTGTCCGCGGCGCCTGGAACAACAACTCGCCGGCCCTGCCGCGGTCGCTGGGTGCGCGGATGTTGAAGGCCCGGCGAATGTCGGCGCCGACCTTGATGGTATGGTTGCCGCTCACCTTCGTCCAATTG
Source organism: Bryobacterales bacterium (assembly GCA_009697505.1). GTDB lineage: Bacteria > Acidobacteriota > Terriglobia > Bryobacterales > Bryobacteraceae > Palsa-187. Next base: position 14,766 of record SHUD01000054.1, on the reverse strand, counting down.
TTCACGAACTGCATCTGCTTCTCGTTTTGGTCCAGAGGGCAGTTGCAACTGGTGATCAGAGAGTTGCCGAACTTGAACAGATGCTCGCCGGAAAGGAAGCTGTAGTCTTCAATACGGAACCCGGGCATGTGGCTGCTGAATTCGTCGTTATTGAGTCCCGGAATGCCCGCTTTCTCCGCCGCCTTTGTGCCGCCCGTGGTCGGCCTCTGCGTAACCTTGTACCGGAAGAAGCCGAACCGGAAGTCGGTGAACAAAGTTGGGCTCACGGCATAGTCGCCGCCGCCCGCAATCGAGATGTGCTCGTTAAAAGCGAGGACCGAGTTGCCGCCGATGCCGCCCGCGGCATCGAAGCCCCGTCCTCCGCCGATCGGGCCGAAAATCCCGGGCGCGTTCAAATCGAAATCCGCACCGGAATGCCGCCCGAAGAGGTGCAGTTTTTCGCTAACAAAGTAGTCTATACGGTAGTTGTACTGTTGTTGGGTTTCCTTCGATGCGCCTGATCCCACGAAGTTCGGCTGGTCCAGGACAGCGCCTGGGAGATTGGGCAGCGGAATGCTCTTGAGGAGATTCTGCGCCTGAATTCCCCCGGGACCCATCAATCGCGATAAGGGGATTTGCTGGTTGGGGAACTCAAGTCGGCTAGCCGGGGTGCCGGTGCCGGTCAGAGGATCGAAGATGCGTCGCGTCGGACCCAGCCCGGCCAAATTCCCAGAGCGCTCCTGCTGCGTGGGAACGCGCGCAATCGTGCTGCCGCCGACGTTGCACCTGGTCATCTGGTAATCGCCGAAGTAGAACAGCTTGTTCTTAATAATCGCGCCGCCCAGCGAGCCGCCAAACTGGTTCCACTGGCTCACCGGGATCGCTCGGTTGCTGTTCGGGATCAGGGTGGACTGGGCAAACGGACTACGCGCCTGCTGGTTGCTGTTGCGGAGATATTCGAATAAGCTGCCGTGAATCGTGTTGGTGCCCGACTTCGTCTGCGCGCTGACCACGGCCGCCCCCGCGTTGCCGATCTCAGCGTCGTAGGAGTTGGTCGTCACCTTCGTTTCCGCCAGGGATTCCAGCGTCGGCTGAAACACGATGATGCTCAAGATGGCGTCGTGATGGTCGGTGCCATCCAGCATGTATCCGCTACCCGAATTGCGCTGCCCGTTCACGACGACATTCGAACCCGGCTGCTGTCCGGCGCCCTCGCCGCTGATGGCCAGTCCGTTGGTGGGCGTCGCGTTGCCAGGCGCGTACACCAGTAACTGCGTGAAGCGGCGGCCCACCAGGGGCATCGCGGCGATAGTGCTCGCCTGGTAGGTGGTGGCCACGTCGCTGCGCTCCGTCTTGATCACGCCCGCTTCCGCGGTAACCTCCACGGTCTGCGTCACATCGCCGACTTCCAGTCTGGCGTCAACGCGCACTTCGGAGTCGACCGATACGTTGACTCCTTCCTGCTGGTAGATCTTGAACCCCGGCGCCTCCACGCGTACCCGGTAGCGGCCCGCGATCAACGAACGCTGGAGATAGTATCCGTCGGCGTTCGCTTCCGCGTTGTTGACCACCTGACGGTCCATGTCGGTGATCGTAACCTTTGCCCTGGGAACCGCGCCGCCAGACGCATCCGTGACGGTTCCGACGATATTGCCATACACAGCCTGCTCGGCCATGCGCGGCAACAGGCAAGTCAACAGCGCAACAGCGAAAGCAAGCGTAAGCAGGTAACGCTTCATAATCCCTCCCCCAAGCCTCGAACACACATACGCCATGCGGCGCATATAAAAGTAATTACATTTCTCTAGCATGTCGGGGGATGAAAACAGGGGGGTGAAACTTCGTCTAGACTCGACCCAGGCCCTCCGCTCTTGTCGCGGCGCAATTCGCATCCGCCGAGCATCACTACAAGTCTGTTTTATCGTTTGCGCGGGCTGCCGTGCAAGCCGGTGGCCGCGGCGGCCGCGACGAGTTGAAACATCGGGTATCATGATCTGCATGCACAAGCCCTTCGTCCCCATCGCTCTCACCATCGTTCTGGCGGCAGGATCCGTTGCGGCGCAACCAGCGGGAAAGCGCGTGTTCTATCTGCCGCGTCCGGCGCAGCCCGCGCCGTGGCAAGCCCCGATGAAACCCCTGGTGCGGCTGGCGGACCTGCAAGCGAAGCATTTCGGGGAACCCAACTGGACGGAAGTCGTGATTGCCGACCGCAACAGCTTCGTCGAGGTGATCCAGGCCATGCCGGGCTCGAAGGTGCGCCGGCACCTGCATCCCGATTCGCCGCACTGGTGGGTGGTGCAGAAAGGGCGCATCCGGTTTGAGATCGAATACCCGGAAGGCAAGTTTCAAACCATTGAGGCGCGCAAGGGTTCCTACGTCTACGCAGCCGAGAGACACCTGCATTCGCTCGAAGTAATTGGCACGGAACCGGCCATCCGTATGGACGTGACCCTGCGCGACGCTTCGCCTGTGTACGAATCGCCGCTCGAAGGCTACCCGAAGGGCGGAGCGATCGAGTTCCTTCCGGTAACGCTCGATACGGGGCTCAACCCGCTGGACGTCCCCAGCCCCGGCGGCAAGCCGGATCGGATCCACGTCAACATTGAGGACCTTGAGGCGGCGCACAAGGGCCAGGCCTCCTGGTCCGAGCCGTCCATGCGCAAGAACCGCGTGCGCGGCAATTTCATCTACGGATACCCCAAGAGCAATCCGAACCGTCCGGGCGACCGCGGCCACCTGCATGCGGACTTCGCGGAGTTCTGGACCGTACTGCGCGGCAAGTTGCGCTGGGATATCGAAGGCGCGCCCGGCGGGCCGTTTGTCGCCGAGGAAGGCGACATCGTTTACGCGCCGCCCATGCATTTCCACCACATCGAATTCGTGGGTGACAGCGGGAGCTGCCGGTTGACCAGCAGCACCTACCCCAGCGCGAATCATTTTTATGATCCGCCGCACTAAGCGGGTAGCGCCGCCGCCGCCCTGGCGCCGCGGCGACCAGCTCATTTTGTTTTGATGCTTCAGGTATCATGATCTGCATGTGCAAAGCATTTGTAGCCATGGTCCTGCTCGCCTTCTGCGCGGCAGCCCAAGCTCCGGAGATGTTCAAGACGCGTCTTGCGCCCGTGGCCGTCGATCTTGCCATGCTGGCCACCATCGCCGGTGAAGGATCGGCCAGCGCGACGCTCGCCGGCAATAAGCTCAGCGTTAAGGGAACGTTCGGCGGGTTGAAATCCGCGGCCACCGTCGCGCACATCCATCAAGGCACGGCCACGGGAGTGCGCGGCGCCCGCGTCCTGGATCTCACCGTCACCAAGGACGTGAAGGGCGAAGTCTCCGGCGCATTTGATTTGCAGCCCGAGCAGCTGGAGGCCCTCCGCAAAGGCCGCTGGTACATTCAGATCCACAGTGAAAAAGCGCCCGACGGTAACTTGTGGGGCTGGCTTTTGAAGTAGGAGGCACGAACCATGAAGATCGTTCTCGCCGTCGCTCTTGCCGCGGGCGGCGCGCTGTACGCTCAAACCGCGCAACAGGCCGAAGCCGGCCGCGCGTTGTATCAGGCGCGCTGTTCCACCTGCCACTCGCCCGATCTGAGCGGCAGCGAGGCGCCGCAGCTCTCCGGCGCGAACTTCATGACGGCGTGGGGATCGCGCACGGCGCGTGAGCTCACCACATATATTCAGACTGGCATGCCGCCGGGTAATCCGCGCAGCCTCACGGAAGAGAACGCAGCGGCGCTCGCTGCGTTCATTCTCGCCGCTAATGGCGCGGCGCCGGGAAATCAGCCGCTCACCGCCGCATCGAATTTCGCGATTCGCTCGATCGCAAACGGGCGGCCGGCCATCGCGCTGACCGCGGGCGGCCCAGCAGTGAACGCAGCGGCCTCCGCGCGGCGGGGCCTCACTTTGGCCGGCGAGGTGAAGAACTATGTGCCGGTCACCGACGCCATGCTGAAGAACCCCGACCCGGGCGACTGGCTCATGATCCGGCGCAATTATCAGGCGTGGAGCTACAGCCCTCTGAATCAGGTCGCCACGTCGAACGTGAAAGACTTGCAGCTTGTATGGACGTGGGCGATGAACGAGGGTACCGGCGCGAATGAGCCCACGCCCATTATCCACAACGGCGTCATGTTCCTGGCAAACGTCGGCAATATCGTACAAGCGTTGGACGCGCGCACCGGAGAGTTGATCTGGGAAAATCGACTGGGTCCGGAACGCTCCGCCGGTAACGGCGCGCTGCGCAGCCTTGGATTATACGAAGACAAGGTGTATGTCTCCGCCACCGACGCGCGCATTATCGCCCTGGAAGCCAAGACCGGCAAGATCGTCTGGGAGACGCGCGTCGCCGACCCGGCAAAGGGCTACGCCAACACCAGCGGCCCTCTGCTGGTCAACGGCAAAGTGATTCAAGGCCTGGGCGGGTGCCAGCAGTACAAAGAAACCGGCTGCTACATCAGCGCCTATGACGCTCGCACCGGCAAACAGCTCTGGAAATTCGACACAGTGGCGCGGGAGGGCGCTGTCGGCGGCGACACCTGGGGCAACTTGCCGAACCTGTTGCGCGCCGGCGGCGATACGTGGATCACCGGAAGCTACGATCCTTCGCTCGACATGCTGTACTGGGGCGTCGCGCAGGCCAAGCCGTGGATGCGCGCCATTCGCGGCACCAACTCCGCGGCGCTGTACACTTCTTCCACGCTGGCGCTGCGCCCCAACGATGGGTCGCTCGCGTGGTACTTCCAACACGTACCCGGCGAGTCACTGGATCTCGACGTGGTCTATGAGCGCGTGCTGCTCGATTCCGGCGGACAGAATCTGCTGTTCACCGTCGGCAAAGACGGCGTCTTATGGAAGCTGGACCGCAAGACCGGCGGTTTCCTCGATTACAAGGAGACCGTGTTCCAGAACGTCTTCGACCGCATCGACAAAAAGACGGGCGAAATCCACTACCGCAATGAGGTCATCGAGCAGCGGCCCGAGGAGTGGGTGCAGTCGTGCCCCTCCACCGAAGGCGGACACAATTGGCAGGCCATGAGTTATCACCAACCGACCAACCAGCTGGTCATTCCCTTGAGCCAAAGCTGCATGGAAATGTATGGGCGCAGGACTGAGGCCAAGGAAGGTTCCGGCGGATCGTCCGCCGCCCGGCGCTTCTATGAAATGCCCGGGACCAACGGGAATGTAGGCAAACTGGCCGCCTACGACGTGCGCACAATGAAGGAAATGTGGAAGCTGGAACAGCGCGCGCCGTTCCTGACGTCGGTGCTTTCCACCGCCGGCGGTGTGGCGTTCGTGGGCGACCTGGACCGCGTCTTCAAAGCGGTCGACGTGAAGACCGGTCAAATTCTGTGGCAGACGCGTCTGGCGACTTCCGTCCAGGGCTTCCCGGTGTCCTTTAGCGTGGGCGGACGGCAGTACATCGCGGTCTCGACAGGCTTGGGTGGCGGCAGCCCCCGCGCCGTACCGGCCGCCATAGCGGCCGACGTGCATCACCCGGCGAATGGGAACGCGTTGTATGTTTTTGCGCTGCCGGAGCGGAAGTAGACCACAGTACATCCATGGACGAAGTCGGCGCATTGTGGCGTGACCGGACCGGTGACGCGACCGCCGATTTGTTTGCCGAGGCTCTTACGGAAGATCCGGAAGCAGAAGATCGCCCTGCGTTGGGGGCGCTGTAGTTGCGCGGGACACCCGAAGTCTTTCAACAGCCGGACGATGCACGTTGACAGACACTTTGCGGCGCAATACAATACCAGAGGACATTATGTCCGGACGCCTTTCTGGAAAACATCAGCGAACCGGCCGGATTGTTTATCTGACAAGCATTTCCGTCATGAGTATTTTGAATTCATAGAAGGGACATCATTCGTAATGAGAAACAGGATACGGCGATTGGTTCCATCTGCTTCGGCCAGGGCCGTTTCGTGTTTGCTCGGCATCTTATTCGTTGGGAACTTCGCCGTCAACCAGGCTGCGGCGCAGGACAGGCCCTTGAAAGCCGAGGAGGCGTTCAAGAACATTCAGGTTCTCAAGGGGATTTCAGCGGGCGATTTCATGGGGACCATGGGCATCATGACCACGGCCCTCAGTTTTGATTGCGAGAGTTGCCATGCCTCGGCCGGCACGGACAACGTGAAATGGGAAGTCGACACCCCGAGGAAGATCATGGCGCGAAGAATGGTAACCATGATGGCTAACATCAATCAGACCAGCTTCGGCGGGCGCCAAGTGGTCACCTGCTATACCTGCCATCGCGCCAACAGCCGCCCGGCGGTCACCGAACCTGTGGACGACGTGTATGCGGTTCCGCAACTGATTCCGGACGACGTCTTTAGGCAGGCCCCCGGACAGCCTTCCGCCAACACGATCGTCGATAAATATATCCAAGCCGTGGGCGGAACCCAAAAGGTGGATGCGCTCACCAGCATCGCCGCCACGGGCGCCAGTGAGTTCTTCGGGTCGTTCGGCGGCGCGGGGGAAGTTCAATTTTATGCCAAGACCCCCGATCAGCGCGCCTCGATCATCTCATACAAGACCGCTCCGGGCCGCGGAGACAGCACACGCACCTATAATGGGCGGGAGGGCTGGATGCGGACGCCGCTTTCGATTTTGGGAGAATACATGCTCAGCGGGAATGAGCTGGCCGGCGCCCGGGTGGACGCGCAGCTCGTCTTTCCGGCGCAGATCAAGAAAGCCCTCACCAATCTGAGAGTGGGTTTGCCTGTAACCATCAATGACCAGGATGTGGATGTTGTGCAGGGGGACGGACCTCCAGGCGTGGTCGCATCCTTATATTTCGACAGCAAGTCCGGCTTGCTCGTCCGGATGGTGCGCTATGCCGCGTCGCCCATCGGCCGCATTTCCACACAGGTGGATTACAGCGATTACCGTGACGTCGGCGGCATCAAGTTCCCCTACAGGTGGACCTTTGCGTGGCTGGACGGCAAGGATACCTTTGAGTTTCGCGACGTGAAGATGAACGTCCCGATTGACGCAGCTAAGTTTGGCAGACAGGTCCAGCCCAAATAAGGGTGTTGGCCGGCGCAGTGCACGAGTGATGCCCCGGACACAATGGTTCTCGTGCGGTGTTGGAAGAAGAAAAAGGGAGATTTGATATGCAAAAGTGGCTAGCAAGTTCCTTGGCCGGCACGGTGGCGCTGATGGCGCTGGGCGCGATGCCCGCCGCGGCTCAGGCCAGGATTCCGCGTATGCCGGACGGTAAGCCGAACTTAAACGGCATCTGGCAGGCGATGGGCACGGCCCAATGGGACCTGGAGGCGCATGAAGCCCGGCACGGCGTCTTGTCCGATCTGGGCGCGCGCGGCGCCGAGCCCGGCGGACAGAGCTGGGTGGAAGGCGGCACTATTCCGTACCTGCCGGCGGCGCTCGAGAAGAGAAAGAAGAATTTCGCGGCGCGGTTGACTCTGGATCCCGAAGTCAAGTGCTATCTCCCGGGAGTTCCGCGAGCCACGTACATGCCGTATCCGTTCCAGATTTTCCAGCACCCGACAACGATGATGATCGCCTATGAATATGCCGGCGCCTACCGGAATATTTTCTTGAAGGACCCTGGCGAGGCCCCGGCCGAGTCATGGATGGGGCAGTCCTTCGGGCGTTGGGAGGCAGACGTCTTCGTGGTCGACGTGACGGCTCTGAACGACCAGACGTGGTTTGACCGGTCCGGGAATTTCCATGGCGAGGAAACGCGCGTCGTCGAGAGATACAAACTGGTGAGTGCGGACGTCATCGAATACGAAGCGACCATCACGGAACCCAAGGTCTATTCCCGCCCGTGGAAAATCAGCATGCCCCTCTACCGGCGCTTGGAGAAAAATGCCCGGCTGGTGGAGTTCAAGTGCGTCGAGTTTGCCGAAGAAGCGATGTATGGTAAGTTTAGAAAGAAATGAACTAACAAGGGCGAATGAGCCATCGGGTGGCCCGGCGGCTCGCAGAGTTTGAGAAAGGAAGGATCAGATGAAAACCAGACTAGTATTGGGTGCCGCGCTGATTATCGGTTCCGCCACTGCCTGGGGGCACCATGCATTTTCCGCCGAGTTCGATGTGAACAAACCCATCAACTTCAAAGGCGTGCTCACGAAGGTGGAATTTGTGAATCCCCACTCGTGGTTTCATGTCGACGTGAAGCAGCCCGATGGCTCCGTGCAGAGTTGGATGGTGGAGGCGGGAACGCCGAACGTGCTGTTCCGCCGGGGGATCACCAAGCGCTCCATTCCGATCGGGACGGAAATCGTCGTCGACGGGTTCCAGGCCAAGGATGGGTCGTTGAAGGGAAGTGGTCGAGATCTGACGCTGCCCGATGGCCGGAAGCTGCTGGTCTCTTCGGCCGAAACGCCGTCGAAGTAATAGCGAACTGAATAGTTGCGCCGAAACCCGGCGACTCCGCTGGCGGGATGACGCCGGTGAAGTTGCCGGGTTGCGGCTATTTGGCCATACAGGCGGTAGCGTGACCTAGTGGCGTGGCGTGACGCGGACGGCGCGGAAATCTAGGACACATAGAGAGGGCAGGTGAAACCAAATGAGTCGTTTCGATCCGAGTCGGCGCCGTGTTCTCGGCGGCCTGGGTGCTTTGGCCGGCGCCTCTCTTTTGCGTGGTCAGCAAGATCCGTTTCGCGATCACAGCCGTGTCCCCGGCCTGGACGAGATGGTCACCACGCTCGATTTCGAAGAGGTATTTCGAGCCAAGGCGCCGCGCGAGATTTACGACTATACCTCCTACGCCGCCGAGGGCGAGTTCACGCTGCGCCGCAACCGCGAGGGGTTTAGCTGGGTGGATCTGGTGCCGCGCGGAGTGGTGGATGTCAGCTTTATTCAGACGGCCACGGAAATCCTGGGCACGAAGATGGCTTACCCCATCATGGCGTCGCCAACCTCCGGGCACGGTAACCTCCATAAGGATGGAGAGTACGCCACGCATCAGGCGACCACGGAAGCGTCCGCGACGCCTTACATTGTAAGCAACGCCTCCAGCTTTCCGTTCGAAAAGATCGCCGCAGCGGCCACCGGTCCGGTGTGGTTTCAGCTTTATCCCCGTCAATCGGTGGACGAAACGCGCGAGATCCTGGAGAAGGCGCAAGCCGCGGGTTGCAAGGCGGTGGCCATCACGATGGATCAGCAGGCCACCTATTATGAGCGTCCGGGCCACTACCGCAATCTGGTGGAAACGCCGGGTGGCAGAACGCCCCGCAGGCCCACGTTCCACAATCCTTATCGCGTTCCCGAGGGACGGCTCTGGTATAGCTGGAAATTTCTGGACGAAATTCGGCCCTTTGTGAAGGTTCCGTTCTTCGCCAAGGGAATCCTGACCGCCGAGGATGCCGAATTGTGCATTGAACACGGGCTGAACGGCGTGTATGTATCGAACCACGGCGGCCGGTCCGTGGATTACGGACCATCCACGCTGGAGGTCTTGCCGGAAATCGTCACGGCCGTCCGCGGGCGTGTTCCGGTGATCATCGACAGCGGCTTCCGCAGCGGGTCCGACATCTTAAAGGCGCTGGCTCTTGGAGCGAGTGCGGTTTGCGTCGGGCGTACCGCCCGCTGGGGGCTGGGTGCATTCGGCGCTCCGGGCGTGAAGCGGGTCTTCGAGATCCTGCAAGCCGAGCTGGTGATGGCGATGGCGCAAACCGGGAGGCCCACGCTGGCTTCCATTGACCGCACGCTAGTGAAGACGCGCTTCCGATGAAAACAGAACTTCCCATGAAAACGAATCACAAGATGACAAGGCGCGCGACGCTGGCCGGCATTGGATCGCTGGCCGCGGTTGCCTCCCTGCCGGGGCAGCAGAACCCCGGCCCCAAGCTGATTGGAGAAGCCCCGGGGCGTATTGCGCCGATGGCGGATTTGGTCAACGTTCTGGAGTTTGAAGACGTGGCCGCGCGCAAGCTGGCGCCGGCTGTTTATGACATGATCGCCGGCGGCGACCGAACGTTCTTTGAGCGGATTACATTGCGGCCGCGCATGATGGTCGACACGATGGGTCTGGATCTGACCACCGATTTGTTCGGCGAGAAGCTGTTCGCGCCGATCATCGTGGGACCCGCCGGCGGGCAGCAGGCATTTCATCCGGAGGGCGAACTGGCGACGGTGCGCGGAGCTTCGGCTGCCAAGGCAGTAATGGTGGTGAGCAACCAATCGAGTCAGCCGATTGACAAGATCGCGGCTGCGTCGAAGACGACGTTGTGGTACCAGGTATATCCCGATGCGGATGTGAATGCGCTCAAAGCCCGCATCCAGCAGGCGGTCAAAGCGGGTTGCAAAGCAGTCTGCATCACCGTGGGCGCTCCCTATCGCAATTCTACAGGTACGCCGAGTGCCGCCCGCTTGGCCGCTGCGAAGAGCCCTTCCATGGATTGGGCGGTCATCGACCAGCTGAGGCAGGGCGTGATCGTTCCCGTGCTACTCAAAGGAATTATGAGCGCCGAGGAAGCCGATGCGGCGGTGAAGCGCGGCGTGCAGGGCATTATCGTTTCCAATCACGGAGGGCTGCGGCTCAAGGGTGTGGTCACTCCTATTGAAATGCTTCCTTCAATCGCGGACGCGGTGGCGGGAAGGGTGCCCGTGCTCGTGGACGGAGGCTTCCGGAGGGGTTCCGACATTTACAAGGCGTTGGCGCTGGGCGCCACCGCCGTTCTGTTGGCCAGGCCGGTGCTGTGGGGGCTGGCCGCCTACGGCGCTGACGGAGTCCAGGCCGTGGTGGAGAGGCTCCAAACGGACCTCGGCCGCACCATGGGCCAGTGCGGCAATCCGAATCTGAAATCGATCAGCCGGACCGCGGTGAAGATCCACGCGGCGTAGGGCAGCCGGTCCGCCGGGCTTGGCGTCCGGAGCGCGCCCTTCATCAGCAGCCTTTTCCCATTAGGAGTTCTCATGAAATTCGCCGCCATCATCGAGTACGCCGCCGATCCGGCCAAGATCGCTGAAATCCGTCCGGCCCATCGCGTGCATCAGGCCAAGATTAAGGAATCCGGTCATCTGGCCATCGCCGGCCCCTTCACCGACGATAGCGGCGCGTTGATGATTTTCGAGGCTGAGTCGAAGGAAGAAGTGGAGGAAATCCTGCGCCGTGACCCGTTTTTCCAGAACGGCGTTTTTGCGTCCTGGGTCATACGGCCATGGAAAGCGGTGATGGCCAACGTGGACGTGCTGACGCGGAACCTGCTGGTGCCATGAAGTCTTCCGGCGCCACAAAGCGCAGCGGCGCCCACACACTCGATCCGCGCATGCCTGCCCGCTTAAGTTCGCGTGGACCGTCACGGAGTGGTTTCCGCAAGTTGGTACGAGCTCGAACCGCCGCCGTGGTTATTCTCGTACTGTTGTGCGCCGGTTGCGGCGGCGATTCCAAGCCAGCGGCGAAGGAGCCCCAAATCGGTTGGCGGCGGATGGGGGCGTGGACGGGGCGTGGTAACGTCCAGAGCGATTCGTTTGAGATCGCCAGCACGCAGTGGCGCATTAAATGGGAGACGACCAACGAGACGCCGCCGGGAGCCGGAACCTTCATGGTCAGGGTTCACAGCTCGATCAGCGGACGGCCCTTGATGGTTGCAGTGGAGCCGCGACATGGAACAGGCAAGGGCATTGCGCTGGTGACCGAAGACCCGCGCTTGTATCATCTGGTAATCGAATCGAGCGCGGTGGATTGGTCGATTCAGGTGGAGGAAGCCGTTGTCGGCGTCCCCGAAGACCCCAAAAAATGAGGGGGGCCTCCCCCTTGGCAGGTAGCCCGTAAGAATATTACCGTACCCCCCTACCAGACAGGCTCGAAGTATGCCATAATAGTCCCCGATCCGTTGAGGTGATCCTAACCATGCCAAACACAAACAACACGGAAGACACAGCGAAAGGCTTATCCAGGCGCGACGTCATTAAAGGCGTCATCGCCGGAGGCGCCGTATCGTCGTCGGCCTATCTGTTCCGCAGCTCGGTTGTGCAAGCGCAACAATCCGCCGCCGGGTCGGCTGAACGCCTGGTGACGTTGACCGTCAATGGCCAGCAGCGCCGCGTGGACGTCATGAAGCAGGAGACACTGCTCACGACCCTGCGTTACAAGTTGGGACTGACCGGCAGCAAGATGGGCTGCGACCGCTCCGAATGCGGCGCCTGCACGGTGCTGGTGGACGACGTGCCACATTATTCGTGCTCCGTGCTGACGCACACGGTTCGAGGAAAGAATATTGTCAGCATCGAAGGGCTTGCCAGCGCCGCGGGCAAGCTGCATCCGGTGCAGCAAGGTGTGATGGACGAGCACGGATTCCAGTGCGCATTCTGCATGCCCGGCTTCGTCATGGCAACGGTGGGATTCCTGAAGGTGAATCCGAATCCTACCAGGGCGCAACTGGCGCACGGCATTTCCGGAAACCTGTGCCGCTGCCAGGACTACGACAAGATCCTCACCGCCATGATGCGCGGCGCGGAAAATTCAAGGAAGGCCACCCATGCCTGAGAAAAGTAAAGCTCCAGAGAAAAGCAAAGCTTATAGACTGATCGGCAAGAACTACGTCACACCGGGCCTGCTGGCCAAGGTGACGGGCAAGGCGAAGTACGCCGAGGACTACCGGGCCGAAGGAATGTTATTCGCCAAATTCCTACTCAGCCCCATGCCGCACGCGCGCATCCGCAAGATTGACACAAGCGCGGCGCTGGCGATGCCCGGGGTGAAGGCCATCATCACCGGGGACGACGTTCCCGCGCCGGCCGACGCCATCACCGATATGGGTCAAGTGATTCCGGCCAACAAACTTGCCGACCGGGGGTTGACGAGTCACCCGGTATTCCAGGGCGAGCCGATTCTCGCCGTATGCGCCGTGGACGAGCTGACCTGCGCCGAGGCCATCGAAAAAATCCGCATCGATTACGAGCGCCTGCCGCATGTGGTCGACCCGCTGGTGAGCCTGCGCCCGGGTGGGCCCAATGCCCGCCTGGAGGGCAATACCTGGATCCGGCCGGTGCCCGTGCAGGGACAGCCGCCGCAGCCGCCGCAGGTGAAGGAAGTCAAGTGGACGCAGGCGGATTTCGACGCAGCCAAGGACGGCCAGCTTCCCATGGGCAAAGCCACCGAGGAGTGGGCTTTCGGCGATTGGGAAGCGGGCCTCAAGAAGGCCGACCTGGTGCTGGACGAGACCTTTGTCACACCCAACACCAGTCACCAGACGCTGGAATCCCGCACCGCCATGGCGTACTGGCAGAACGGCAAGGTCTTTGTGCATTGCTCCTCGCAGAGCACCGCGCAGACCGCGCCGGCCGTGGCGCGCTGGCTGGGCCTGTTGGATGAGAAGGGTCTTCCCGATCTCAGCAAGGTAGTCATCATCAGCGAGTACACCGGCGGCGGGTTCGGCAGCAAGATCACGGCCTCCCTTTCCGCCATCATTCCCGCGATTCTTTCGAAGAAGACCGGAGCGCCGGTGATGATGCGCATCAGCCGCGAAGAGGAACACTTCATCGGCCGCGCCCGGCCCAGTCTGCATGCGCGCGTCAAGGTCGGCTTCACCAAGGACGGCCGCATTACCGCGATCGACATGTTCGGAATCCTGGACGACGGACCGTACGGTCCGCAGGGCGACCTCGGTCAGTCCGCGCGCCAGGTATCGTTGATGTACCAGCCTCCGGCCATGCGCTTCCGCGGAATTCCGGTGCTCACCAATACGCCTCCGCGGCTCTCGCAGAGCCAACCGGGCGGGTTCCAGGGCATCGCGGTGCTGGAGCCGATCCTCGCCAAGGCCTCGCGTAAACTGGGCATCGATCAGGTGACCATTCACCGCATCAACGCACCGGTGGGCAAGGCCCCGATCGGTCCGGCCGTGGCAGGTAAGCGCGCCTATGTCACCGGCGCCTACGTGCAGGAAGCGCTCGACCGCGGCAGGCAGCTGTTCAAGTTCGACGAGCGCAATGCCCGGCCCAAGCGCAGCGGGACGAAAGCCCGCGGCATAGGCGTGGCCACCAGCTGTTTCGTCGGCGGCTCGGTGGGCTTCGATGGATTATTCGTGATCCGGCCCGATGGAAAGATCTACATTCCTTCGGGCGTCGGCAACCTGGGAACGGATTCGGTCACCGATTGCTATCGCGTGGTGGCTGAAATCATGGGCGTGCCGTGGGAAAAGTGTGAAGTGAGTTGGGGCCACAGTGGAAAGAACCTTCCGTGGACCGCTCCCTCCGGCGGCAGCCAAACCCTGCACGCGATGACGCGCGCGGCTTACGTGGCGTCGCTCGATGCCAAGGACAAGCTGCGGCAGATCGCCGCCAAGGATCTGGGCGGCTCGCCAGAGAACTACGAAGTAGGCGGCGAGCGTGTTTACCGCAAAGGCGGCGGCGCGGGTATGACCCTGGCGCAGGCCGCGAAGCGGGCCATCGAACTGGGCGGCATTTACGACGGCCACGAATTGCCCAAGGGCATTAACAAGATGACAGCGACCTCGGCAAGCGCCATGTCGGGGCAGGGTTTGCTGGCGGTGGCCAAAGACTCCATGCCGCGCGATGGCCAGACGCATTCGTTTGTGGCTGGATTCGCCGAAGTGGAAGTGGATCTTGAAACCGGCAGCTACCAGATCACGGACTACTTAGGCGTGGCGGACGTGGGAACGGTGATGAATCCCCGGTCTTTGGGCGGGCAGATTCTGGGCCGCTCCATGCTGGGCATCGGTCACGCGCTGGGGCAGAAGTGGGTCTACGATCAGCGCTACGGCCTACCGCTGGCCAAACGCTTCCATCACAACCGGCCGCCGACCATTCTGGACGCTCCCAAGCACATGCAGTGGGACGCGCTGGATATTCCGGA
>SHUD01000007.1 GCA_009697505.1 Bryobacterales bacterium | reverse complement strand
CCATCGCCTTCAGTAATACGTCTTGCAGTTTCATCATCCGCTCCGTTTCCGCCGCGGAGTATTGCTGAGGGGTGTCCACCCCCTAGCTTCCCCCGCCGCTTTTTCAAAGCGGACAGTTCATGTGTGAATTCAACCGGACAGATCACATATCTAGCGACAGATCTTGCGCGAAAGGTGTGTCCGCGCTCCGCGAACTTGCTAGGCTGATAGGGCCGGACGCGCCTGTCATGAACAGCTCTTTGGTTCGACGACTGTTGTTCGCAGCCTTAGTGCTGATCTTGGGAACGCTGTTGGTTCTCCAGCACACCCTCGCCGCGGTTGATCCGGAGGTACGCTTGCGGGCGTTGGGGATCGCCCTGGCGGCGGCCTTGTTCGCGGTCGCCGTGGCGCTCCTGGTCTTGCGATCGCTGACCACGAGAGTGCGCAGCCTCAAGCGCGCCGCTGAAAAGTTACTGGGAGCCGAAGCCCGGCCGGCGGCGATGTACGATGCCGGCGGCGATCTCGAAGCCTTGGAACGCTCGTTCAATAGTGTGGGACAAGAGCTCCGCGGGATGGTCGATAATCTACGTTTCGAATCGGCCCGCCGCGAAGCCATCCTGGCTGGCATGGGGGAGGGCGTGCTCGCCGTGGACCCCGATTTGAAGGTCACCTTCTGCAACGAGGCTTTACTGCGCGCCACCGGCTTTCGCGGAGAATTAGCAGAAGGCATGGGCGTGCTGGAGGTGGTTCGCGATCCCGCACTCTATGAAGCGATTCGTTCGGTGCGTTCCACGGGAGATTCCGTCAATCTGCGCTTCGTGCTGACCACGGCGACTCCGCGGACCTTTGCCGTGGGCGTCAGGCCCATGGTCACGGCCTCCGGACGTGGTGTGATTGCGATCTTTCACGACATCACGGGGCTGGAACGCCTGGAACAGGTGCGCAAGGATTTTGTGGCCAACGTTTCTCATGAACTGCGAACCCCGCTCGCGGGCATCATCGGCTATGCCGATACGCTGCTGGACGGCGCTTTGGATGACGTCCAGAACCGGCAGCGTTTTGTCGAAATCATTCGCTCCAGCGCCGTGCGTCTGAGCAGTATTGTCGCGGACCTGCTGGTTCTCACCGAACTCGAATCCGGCGCCGATCCGCAGGAGCCTGAGGTGATCGCCGTGCGCGGCGTGCTGGAAACCGTGCTGCTCACGGTGGACGGGGAAGCGAAAGCGCGGGGGGTCAGGCTGGTGCCGGAAGAATTGCAGGACCTTTACGCTGCCGGCCGGCGTTTGCGCCTGGAACAGGCCGTCCTGAACCTGGTGGCCAACGCCATCAAATTCAACCGGCCGGGTGGCGAAGTACGGGTCCGCGCGACCCCAACCGGCGACGGGCGGGTCGCCATCGCCGTGTCGGATACCGGCGTAGGGATCCCTTCCCAGGACGTGCCGCGGATTTTCGAGCGTTTCTACCGCGTCGACCGCGCCCGTTCGCGCGACGTGGGGGGGACCGGCCTGGGTCTTTCCATTGTCAGACATGTGGTTGAAGGGATGGGTGGACGGGTGACCGTGGAGAGCCAGTTGGGCGCCGGCTCCACCTTTACGATACTGCTCCCTTCGGCCAGCCCGGGTGTCTAGCCTGCATTTCTCACACGAGATTGCTTACGGAGGAGCAGATCCCAACGTGGAGCGGGCTTTAGCCTGCAACGGGGACTTGAGTCCCCGGTTCGAAGTGTGGTTATACCGCTGCGGAGGCTGAAGCCTCCGTTGCAGGCTAAAGCCCGCTCCACCCTGGGCCCCGGTATGGCTCTTTCTGATCTACCTTGGGACGTTGTGAGAAATGCAGGCTAGCGGCAAGTCACCCCCATTCCGAGATTGTTGTAACGCTTCTGTAACATCTCAATGAGAGAATCAGGAGAGAAATATGATTCGTAGGGCTTCCCACATCCTGCCGTTCCTGCTGCTGGCCGGCGGGCTGCACGCGCAAAATGTTTTGATTAACGCCGCGGGCGCGACGTTCCCGTATCCGATGTACTCGAAGTGGTTCGACGACTACCATAAGAAGTTCCCCACGCTCCAATTCAACTACCAGTCGATCGGTTCCGGCGGCGGCATCCGCCAGGTGACCGAAGGCACGGTGGATTTCGGCGCCAGCGACGGGCCGATGGACGATAAGCAGATGGCCGATTTTCGCGCCAAGCGCGGAGGGGGAATCCTACACTTTCCGACCGTGATGGGCGCGGACGTGCCGGTCTACAATCTTCCCGGCGTCACGCAACAGCTCAATTTCACCCCGGAAGCCCTGGCCGGAATCTTTCTGGGTAAGATCACGAAGTGGAACGATCCGGAGCTGGCCCGAGCGAATTCCGGCGTCAACCTGCCCGCGAAAGACATCATTGTTGTCCATCGCTCCGATGGCAGCGGCACAACTTACATTTGGACCGACTACCTGTCCAAGGTCAGCAAGGAATGGGAGACCAAGGCCGGCCGCGGAACTTCGGTGAATTGGCCGGTAGGTCTGGGCGGCAAAGGCAACGAAGGCGTGTCCGGGCAAGTCAAGCAAATACCCAATTCCATGGGTTACGTGGAGCTGATCTACGCTGTCCAAAACAAGATCGCCTACGGTAAGGTGAAAAATTCAGCAGGGGTTTTCGTCGAAGCCAGCCTGGCCAGCGTGACCGCGGCGGCCGCCAGTTCTAAAGAGATGCCCGACGATTTCCGCGTCTCCATCACCAACGCCCCCGGCAAAGACGCCTATCCGATTTCGAGTTTCACCTGGTTGCTGATCCCTGAGAAGATCAGCGACGCCACCAAGAAGAAGGCCATCAAGGATTTTCTCACCTGGATGCTGGCGGATGGCCAGAAGATGGCCGCGGCGCTGTCCTACGCGGAACTCCCCAAGGCTGTCCTTGCCAAAGAACAGAAAGCGCTTGCCCGGATTCAATAGCTGAGGACCGATGGCGGCGTCCACCACTGTTGCGTCGAATACTCCCAGGCCCGCGCTACCCGCGCGTTCTGTTTGGCGAAGGATTCTGTCTGGGGATAGTCTCGCGTATTCGGTGACTTTCGCGGCCGCGGCCATGATCCTGCTGGTCACGGGGATCCTGGTATGGGAGTTGTATTCCAATTCCCAGGCTTCGCGGGCCAAGTTCGGCTGGAACTTCTTGTTTACCTCCACCTGGGACCCGGTGGCGGATCAGTTTGGCGCGCTGCCCTTTATCTATGGAACCGTGGTTACGTCGGCGCTGGCGCTTTGCATTGGCATTCCGCTGGGCGTGGGTGCGGCCATCTTCCTCGCGGAGTTGGCTCCGCCGCGCATCTCCGACGCCTTAACCTTCTTGATCGAGTTGCTGGCGGCTGTGCCGAGCGTGATTTACGGCCTGCTGGGGATCTTCGTCCTAGTGCCGATCCTACGTCAGGTGGAGCCTGCCATACGCGCCGTGCTCGGTTGGACCCCGCTGTTCCAGGGGCCGTTCTATGGCGTCAGTCTGTTTGCCGCCGGCGTGGTGCTGGCGGTGATGATTATCCCGTTCATCATTTCGATTTCGCGCGAGGTCATTCTGGCCGTGCCCTCCGATCAGCGGGAAGCGGCGCTGGCGCTGGGTGCGACGCGTTGGGAGTCGACCTGGGACGTGGTCGTGCCTTACGCCAGAAACGGCATCATGGGATCGATTTTTTTGGCTTTGGCGCGCTCGCTGGGTGAAACCATGGCGGTCACCATGGTGATCGGCAACGATCCTAAAATCAAAGCCTCGCTGTTCGCGCCGGGCTACTCGATCGCCGCCGTCGTCGCCAACGAGTTCACGGAAGCCACCGGCGACATGTACATCAGCGCCCTCATTGAACTGGGCCTGGTGCTGTTCGCGCTCACCATCGTGATTAACGGATTGGCGCGCCTTCTGGTGGCGCGGAGGAACATGGCGTGAGCCCGTCGCTGCATCTCTTGCGCCGCAAGGCCGTTAATATCGTGATGCTCACGCTCACGGGTCTGTGCACCTTGATTGCCGCCGGTACGCTGGTGTTCATCCTGGGCTATTTGTTTATCCATGGCGCCAAGAGCCTCAGTTGGAATTTCTTTACGCAACTGCCAACGCCGGTCGGCGAAACCGGCGGCGGCATGGCCAACGCCATCGTCGGGAGCGCCAAGCTGCTGCTGATCGCTTCTCTGGTAGGCGTGCCCATTGGCTTTTTGGGCGGAGTCTATCTGGCGGAATTCGGAGGCTCGAAATTTTCCTTCGTGGTCCGCTACGTGACAGACTTGTTGAATGGCGTGCCCTCGATCGTCATTGGTATATTCGCCTACACCGTCATCGTGCTTCCGCAAAGACATTTTTCGACACTTGCCGGCGGCCTGGCGCTGGGAGTGATGATGATCCCCATCGCCGTGCGCAGTTCGGAGGAATTTCTGCGGGCCGTGCCGGTTTCCCTGCGGGAAGGCGCCATGGCGTTGGGGGCGTCCAAGTCTCAAGCGATCTTGACGGTTGTGATTCCCGCCGCCAAAAATGGGATCATAACAGGGATCATGCTGAATCTGGCGCGTGTGGCCGGGGAGACCGCGCCGCTCCTGTTCACCAGCTTCAGCAACCGTTATTGGAGTCCCGGATGGGAGCAGCCGATCGCCGCGTTACCAGTCATGATTTTTACCTACGCTATTTCACCCTACGAGGACTGGCACGAGCAAGCCTGGTCGGCGGGTTTCGTGCTTCTGACGCTGGTACTGATGGTCAACATTGCGGCGCGTCTGCTGTTATCCAAGAGAAAACATGTCGCCCGCTAAACCCATGCCCGCTTCCGCTCAGCAAGCTCCCGAACCCGATATGGCTCCTCCCAGCGTGAATATGGCGGCTTCGGGCGAGCCGAATCTGGCCGCGGAATCCGCAACCAAGATCAGCGCCACGGACCTCAACTTCCATTACGGCAGCTTCCAGGCGCTGCACGGCATCTCCATGAAGATCTTTGAGAACCGTGTCACGGCCTGCATTGGACCTTCGGGTTGCGGCAAATCGACGTTCCTGCGCACCCTGAACCGGATGAATGAAACCGTCCGCCACAGCCGCGTGGAGGGGGAGATTCTGCTGGACGGGCAGAACCTTCACAGCTTCGAAGTGTCTGAAGTGCGGCGGCGCGTGGGCATGGTGTTTCAACGCTCCAATCCGTTTCCCAAGTCGATTTTTGATAACGTGGCGTACGGTCTGCGCATCAATGGTGTTCCCGGCGGCGGTTCGCCCAGCCGCGGCGAACTGCGGGATGCGGTGGAACACAGCTTGCGCCGGGCGGCGCTGTGGGACGAGGTCAAAGATAAGCTGCACCAGTCCGCCTATAGTCTCTCCGGAGGCCAGCAACAGCGCCTGTGTATTGCGCGGGCCTTGGCGGTGAATCCGGAAGTGCTATTGCTGGATGAGCCCTGCTCGGCTCTCGACCCCATTGCCACCACTAAAATCGAGGACCTGATTTTCCACCTCAAGAGCAGTTGCACCATCGTGATTGTCACCCACAACATGCAGCAGGCGGCGCGCGTCGCCGATTACACGGGCTTCTTTCTGCTGGGACGGCTGATCGAGTTCGATGAAACGCCGCTGATTTTTAAGAATCCCGCCCAGAAAGAAACCGAGGATTATGTCACCGGGCGTTTCGGCTAAAGGGAGTTGAGGAAACCGTGCGCCACTTCGTAGAAGAACTCGAACACCTCAAAACCAAGCTGCTGGAGATGGGCGCGCTGGTGGAAGCCTCCATCCAGCGCAGCATCAGTGCGGTTACGCAGAAGGACCGCAACGCGGCCGAAGAAGTTTTCCGCAATGAAGACCGGGTGAACGCCATTGAACTGGAAATCGACGACTTCGCCATCAAGCTGCTGGCGCTGCACCAGCCCATGGCGGCCGACCTGCGCCTGATCGTGGCGGCGCTCAAGATCAATACCGATCTGGAGCGCATGGGGGATTTGTCGGTCAGCATCGCCGAGCGCGCGCTGTCACTAATAGAAGGTCCGGTCATCAAACCGATGATCGACATTCCCCACATTGCCGGCCTGGTGCAATCCATGGTCCGCAAGGCTTTGGACGCTTTCGTGATGCGCGACGCGGACTTGGCGCGCAGCGTGCTGGCTTCCGATGACGCCGTCGACAGTCTGCGCACGGCCTGCTATCACGAACTGATCAGCTTCATGGAAAAGGATCCGGCGAATATCAAGCAAGCGCTCAATCTTCTGGTTGTAACGCGCAATCTGGAGCGCATTGCGGATCACTCGACGAACATTGCCGAGGATGTTCTGTTCCTGGTGAAGGGCATTGACGTACGCCATCACGCCGAAAGCCGCCCGCCCTCTTAGGGCGCCTGCAACATTGCCGGTTGATGTGCGCCTGACCGCGCGCGGCTCGGCATGAGGCAGAAGCGGATCTCCCAGGTGCAACCGCCGGATTCGAAGGGGACCACTACCCAGGAAGGGGCGCCGATGGAACGGGTTCTGTAGTTGTGTCCGAAGATGACCATCGGAATGCTCAGGTCCAGCGGCCCCAGGCTCTCTTCGAAGTGGGTTTTCACGTTGCCGATGATCATGTTGGCAAGTTCCGCCATGGCATCCAGCACTTCTTCGTTGAGCCCCGCGTACTCTGTCATAAGCATGGCGCTCGCCACTTGACAAGCGAACTGGGGGCTACAGCAGATGCGCCCGGTGCCGCTCCAGGAACCGGCGATGCCCACCAGGGCTTCGACGCCATCCGCATTCTGCGGCGGATCGGCTTCGATCCTCTCGTAAGACGGCCGGTCTTCCAGCGGAAGACTGAGCATGGTGGAAAAAACATCATGGGCGGCGGCTCGCACCGCGGAGGCAATTTCGCTTGCCGGTATTTTCTCGATCATATAATCCCCGCCAGCTTCGCTTTAATCTCTTCGGCGGTGAACGGCTTGCGGACGTAGCCCATGGCGCCGAGTTCTATCGCTTGCAGCACTTTGGCCTGACTGCCCTCGGTAGTAACCATCAGGACCGGCACCACTTTCAGCGACGGATCGGCTTTCAAGTTGCTCAGGAACTCGAGACCGTCCATATTGGGCATGTTGATGTCGGACAGAATCAGTCCCACCGGCCCCTCCTTGAGTTTGGACAGCGCTTCCACTCCGTCGCCGGCTTCTATCACGTTTCCCAGAGGCACATCGGCCTGTACCAGCACCCGGTGCAAAATCTTCCGAATCGCGGCAGAATCGTCGACGATTAAGACGTTCAATGGCATTCCTGTTTCTTTCCTCTCCCGTCCGCGTAGGCACAGCGGCACACAGGAGTCCTTATCGGTTACGGGGAACAAACTGTGATGGAGAGGCGCTATTGCGACGCCGGCGCCGGCGCCACGTTCAACGCATAACCGGCGGACAGGCGCGTACCGGTTCCGGCCTTGATGGCGATGGCAGGCGGGCGAACGGCAGGATCGAGCACCAGACTCGCGGGCAGAATGAAGGTAACCAGAGCCAGATCGCGGGGCTCGGCGCCGTCCGGCTGGGGAATGGCGGTCAGCGCCATGGCGGGGTAGTTCGTCCCGCCAAAATCGATCCACACGCCAGCGGCAGCCGGCAGGATTCCCGTGGGCGCAGCAAAACCGGAAACCGTCAGGACCACCGCATCTCCGCCGCGGGCGGGGGCGGAGTCCGTGACCGGAACGAGCGTTCCATCGGCCGCGCTGACGGCAGCCGAAACGATCACGGGAGGCGCCGCATCCAACTGCAGTAACACGGGCGGTATAGGCAACGCGGTGTTACCGGCAGGCAGCAATTGAACGATCTGCGGTCCCGGAGCGAGACCCGCCGGGACTCTGGCGCTCAGCACGCGGTTCTTGTCGACCGAGAAAGACGTAGCCTCTCCGCCGATCTTCAAAACCCAGCCGTCCAGTGCTACCGGAAGTCCGCCGGTGCCGATGAGCGCCGTGCCGCCGGCGGGGACACCCGCCAAGCCGGTGACGGAGTTGATGACCGGAGCACGCAGGCTGACCTGCGCCGGCTCCGCGGCCGCGATACGCAGATAGCCGGGGAGCGAAACGCTCTCCAGGCCTGTCGAAACCGTCAGGGTTGTGCTGTCGATGCGCGCGGCAGCGTCCACGCTTACGTTCAATAACAGCAACTGGGGATTCACCACCCACAGGCGCTGCACGGCGATATCGCTGGAGCCAAAGCCCACCACCGTCCGCCCTTGCGCAAAATGAGTGTTCCCGCCGCGAATGGTGATCATGGCGCCCGTACCCGCGGTCAGGACGGTTGGCGTGCTGGCAATGGTTACCGCGTCGCGGGTCGGATAAGTGTAGACCGCAGGCGCGTTCGCGCCCAGGGCTTGCAAGGAAGTCTGTCCGTCCGCGTTTACCGCTTCCACCGTCGCCTGATAGCCGCTAGGCGCGGGAGGTTCGACGAGTTCGGCATACGTTCCATCGCTGCTCACGGAGGTGACTGCCGCGGGAACTCCATCGAACAGAATCCGCGTCGTGGCATTCAAACCGGTGCCGCTGACCGTGGTGCGCGCCGCGCCGAGCGCGATCGCGCTACTCGCGTTCGTGATGGCCGGGGGCGCGTTCGGAACCACCGCAAAAGCCCACGGCAAAACATACAGATCGTTGTTTAAGTTGACGGCCAGCGCGACCGGCAGGTTTTCCGTCACGGTGGAAGTATCCAAGATCATGAGCAGATATTCCTGTGTGTAATAACGCAGGCTTCCGGCCTCGATGTCGGCGGCAGGGCCGATCACGCTCACGCGCAGCCCCGGCGCCATTGCCGTCTGATTATTCACTGTGGCGCCTGCCGCATAGAATACGAAGTTGTTGCGCTTGGCCGATGGCAGCGGGGGCGCGGGCACCGCCACACCATTCTGATATCCGTAGGTGGTCATGCCGTAAACTGCGGGGCCCGTCCTGGCAGCGACAGCGAAGTTCACTGTATTCACTACAGCACCCGCTGCAACTTCAAGGACCGCCGCCTGAGTCCACTCCCGCGTTCCGGGGAAGAACTGCGCGCCAAAGCCGGTATTCGCCGGGAAGCTATCGTTCTGGGGATCCGCTGGAGGCACGACATCTCCGGGCGGGCTCTGGCCCGCGCCCGCCGGAGGCAACGGATGCGTATAAACGTAATACCGTCCCGGTGGGATGCCGTCAATGCGATAGGTACCGTCGGGATTGCTGAGGGCGCTGATAGCGGCGCCCTTAGTGGAAAGCGCCACGACGCTCGCCAGATTCACACCCACGCCGTCCGCGGAACGAGCCACATTGCCGGCGATGCTTCCGGTGCCAGTCAGGAACCCCGGCGCGGGATAGAGCAGCGAGATGCCGGCGATATCGTCGGCGTTGAGCGCCGCGCCCCTGGTGACGGCGCGTGTGATGGCCGTGGACATGGCTCCCGATGTCAATGTGTGCTGCAGGCCCAGGGCGTGGCCCAGCTCATGAACCACCGTTGCAAAGAACGCATCGGAATAGCTCACTTGCACGCGGCTGGGTGCGGTCAGATCGCGGCGCAACTGTACCCTTGAGCGCCGGATGGGCACAAACGACGTGCTCCTGTCGGACAGAAAGCTGAGGTCGCCTGGAAACGTCGGCGTGGTCTGCGCCAGCAGGCCCGGCGGCATGTCTTCGTCAAACACAATATCGATTCCCGGCGTATTCTGCGCCAGGCCCACGGTTGAGAAACCGCCGAAGCGCAGGCGCAGCGCCGAACTTGCCACACCGTTCCACACGGCGGCTGCCTGCTGGATCTGGCTGTAAACTCCGGCCGCGCTATCGCCCGCGCCAAGCGATCTGGGTCCCTGATCGGAGATGAAGAACTGGACCGTGTGGTCCTTCAAGGCGGCCAGATCGAAACGCGCCATGACGGGCGCAAAGGGACCGGCATTGCTGGGGAAGAACACCCAGTAGTAATATGCCGAAGCCACCGGAGCGCATGCGACCAACGTGACGACGCTAAGCGCCAGCCGGAGCAGGTTCCACCGCACGGTCCGCATCGGCCTACTTTCTCCCCTTGCCGATGCCCGCGACCTCGGGGCCGTTCCGCACAGCCTGCGTGATTTGCGCTTTGAGTTGGGTGACTGGCATGACCCGCGCTGTGTCCCGCACCGGCCGGCCCGCCGCGTCCAGCATACGTTCACTGGCGGCTTCCCGGCGCGCCGTACCTGACTGGATCGAAAACAGTCCCTGCGACAGGCCGGTGATCTGCGTCAACCCGGAGCGGCCGGTCCACAAAAACAGGATGTATTCGGAGCCTCCCCGCAGCGTGGGCGCTCCGACCACGGGCTGGCGAATGCCGCCCGCAATTCCGCCCGGAACCGCCACTTCGCTGGCCGCCGGACGCGATGGGTCCGATTTCAGCGTCTCCAGCGTTTCAATCCGGTACAGCGTGTACACGGCGCCATTCCGCAGCATCGTCCTCGATTGGAATACCCTTCCGCGCACGATTGCGGTCGACTGGCGGGCCATCTCGCCCAGGGATAGTTGCTGGAGTGTGGTCGCCCCCGTAGTCGCTACCAGGGCGGCGAGGAGTCCGGCGATGACGAGCACACGCATAGCGGTTTGGCCGATCTTCGAAGAGCATACGGATATCCAATTTAGTCTGTTGATTAAGAATGGCTTACATTCGCTCGCGGGGTCCCTGCTGTGGTGCTCTGACACGCACCAGGGACACAAGGAAACAGCCTTCACGGCCGCCACGGCGCTCCGCGTTCCCGTTTGATCCGCAAAATTGCCAGACCGGGAATATTTTTCCGATTTGCCCACATATGAAAGTCGCTGTTACATGAGCGAGATAGCATTTCGGACCGGGCCGTTACAGGAGGCCGCGGAGGCATATTATTTCTGGCTTCGTGGTGTGCGGAATGAGAATATTCACATCCTTGCAGGACCTAACCCGGAGGGGAAGGACCTGACACCGTAGGGCCCGCGTGCGAGGGCAGAGATAAAGTCTTGTGTTATCAGTAAAGAAGCAGCCAGCCTGTCCGTTGACCTTGCGGCCCGGGCGATCGACTGCCCGAACTCGGAAGGGCGTGGACGGTCTAAATGCTTTGTGAAATTCGAGCCGATATGGGAACGATCCTCGGAAAGGGTGATGCCATGGCCGCTGAGGCAAACGGGATCAATGGTTTACCGTGACAGGAGAATGGCGATTGGATTGCTTGCATAGGAACGCTATGATGTGGTACGCTTCTTTGAAGATCGCGCGGGACACTCGGATCGCGACTCCGGGTTGCTTCCAGCCAGGCTCGGTTAGCCCGGCGCCTCCCCCTGAAGCGAACGCCAAAAAGACCTTGAATTGGGTGAACCTTTGTGGTACCCTCCGCGTCTAATGCCATTAAGTGGGACGCCTGGACAGAAAAAGAGCAGAGAAAAAAAAGAGCGGAGAAAAAGATAGGGACACGAAAGAGACAGGAGAAGCAAGATGACAAAAAATGAGCTTAAAAAATTCAGAGAAATATTGGAGGCGAAGCAGGCTGAGTTGGTATTGTTGGTCCGGAACCGTGACGGCATTGCCATTGAGAAAAGTCCCGACGCCCTCGATGAAGTGCAGCACGCCGCCGAGCGTGAGTTGGCGATTCGCAACCTGGACCGCGAGTCCAACCTGCTGCGGAATGTAAGAGCCGCCTTGCGGCGTATCGGGGAAGGTACCTTCGGCGTGTGTCTGCATTGCGAAGAGGACATCAGTCCCAAGCGCCTTGCGGCCGTGCCGTGGACGCCGTTTTGCATCCAATGTCAGGAAATCGCGGATCGCAATCAGGTTGGCGACAGCTCGGAGAGCTTCGACGAACTGATGGTGAGCGCCGCTTAAGCTTCCCTCTCCCCTGTCTTCCTCCGCGGGCGCGGTGGCTCTAACGGCTGCCGCGCCCGTCGTTTTTTAGAAGGGCTTCGTGACGGCGATGAAGGAAATCATCCGCCCGGCCCGTTCTTTGTCGCGCCGGAAAGAGTGGAACTGCCGGGCGTCGCAGCGGGTGCAGCCGCCGGTGATTTCGATATTGGAGTCCGGCACGCCCGCCGCAATCAACTGATTCCGGTTGGCGGCCGCCAAGTCAATACACCCCGCTTGTGGCATGCCGAACTGCCGGGCGACTTCCACGCCGACCTCATAGCAGCACCATCCGATGCCCGGGCCGATCGCGGCCATGACGTCCGCGGATTGCGTGCCGAAACACTCCTCCATGGCTCGCAACACCGCGATAACAATTTGCGCGGCGGTTCCGCGCCATCCGGCGTGCACCGATGCCACGGCCTGGTGGTTCAGGTCTGCCAGGAGGATCGGGTAGCAGTCGGCGGTACGAACGGAAACCGGCACACCAGCAACGGCGGTCACCAGGGCATCGCCTTCGCCCACCACCCCTGCCCGGCAGGCGGGCAGCACGATGGCCGAATGAATTTGGCGCAAGCTCGCCATCTCCTCCTGCGCGATCGAATCGAGGCGGGTGCCGAAGCCGTGCCGGAGCCAGGGAATCCCGGAGAGCAAACTGGAGTAGATCACGCGGTTTACGGTTAATCGATGGCTTGGTCGAGCAAGATCGTCAGCTCGCGCGTCTTGTGGTCGACGCGTTCCTTGAGGGAGGACAGCTCTCGTTCCATGGTCCGCAGTTTATCGGCCAGATGCATGCAGGCCAGCACGGCGATGCGCTGGGCGTCGATATTTCCCGCGCCTTGCGCGACGCCAGTCATCAGTTCATCCACGGTATGGGCGAGGGCCTGCACTTCATCCTCATCACCTGTGGCGCCCAGGGAGTAGGTCTGGTTGAAGATGGTGACGCGCACCGTCTTGCGATCGGGTTCAGATGCCATGCCGGCCCTCCGCTGACTGACGAAGCCCTACTTTCCGCTAACCAAATCCATCTGCGCCAGCAACTTTTCGATGCGGAGACGCACCTGCTTGCGCTCGGCGCGCAGTTCGGTGATTTCCTCGCGGAGGCCGCGGGCCTCGTCCTCGGCCTTCTTGAAAGCCGACAATTCCTTGACTGCCGCCTGCGCGCCGGCGAGTTTGGCCAGCGCGGCGTCGCGCTCGGTCCGGAGGCTGGCGACCAGCTCCACCGTGCGGAGCACCCGCTCTTCCAGATCCGCCAGGGAATCCGGATCGAGACGTTCGGGCTGCGGCATGGCCGTGCTCATGGGTCTGGGCGCCTAGGCGGCTACTTTGGCCAGCGCGGTCTTCGCCTGGCCGACCAACGCGTTGAACGCGGCAGTATCGGTTGCGGCGATATCGGCCAGTACCTTGCGGTTCAGGTCCACGCCGGCCTTCTTGAGGCCATCCATGAAGCGGCTGTAGGAAATTTCGGCAGCCTTGCACGCCGCGCCGATGCGCACGATCCACAGCGAGCGGAAGTCGCGTTTCTTGAGGCGGCGGCCCTTATAACCGTAACGCAGCGATTTCTCCACCGCTTCCTGCGCCGCACGGTACAGTTTGCTCTTGGTGAGGAAAAAGCCCTTGGCCAGGGCGAGTGTCTTTTTGCGGCTATTGCGCCGCTTGGTACCACGTTTTACTCTGGGCACGTTTCATCTCCTGATTCTTAATTCGAGATTAATTGCTGGCGGATCAGGCACGTGCGGCGCGCTGTCCACCAAAATCCCAGGCTTGGGCTCTCGCTTAAAACAACCTGGACTTAATACGGAAGCATGCGGTGGATTTCAGGCGAATTAGCCGGATCGGCTATCGACGCCTGTCCCAACCGGCGTTTCCGCGTGCGCGTCTTTGAAGTCAAAATATGGCGGGCGAATGCGTGCCGGCGCTTGATTTTGCCGGTGCCCGTCTTTTTGAACCGCTTGGACGCACCCTTATGGGTCTTCAACTTTGGCATAAATGATTCCTGGGTGTGTCGGCTGTCCACGTAGGGACAGCTTTTTCATGGTAACACAGGCCCGGATAGAATTCGCTGCAATCGCTAACATGTGACGATGGGGGCCGTAATCCGCTGGTAAGAGCGGCCGTTGCGTACCGCTCATTCACATTCGCGGCTACGAACCAAGTGGACCGAGCCGCGAGAGTGAGCGCGCGGTGGCACCCAACGGGTGGGCGCTGAAGCCCGGCTTCGGTCCCGCTCCGCCAGCGACTCACCACGGCGAACAAATCCTTACGGACGGATTACGATGGGGGACCTGCTGGTGTGGCGCAAGCTGCGCAGTTGATACAATGATTTCCGCGGTGCGAAAACCGTTCCGCAGGAGGTCCCCCGAGTGAAGACGCCGAAATCTCTTACCGATGCCCCCGTAACGCGCCGCGCGGTGATCGCCAGCGCCACATTGGTCCCGTTGGCCGCGCTTACGTCGGCGCCATTGCCTGCCGCGCCCCAAGCCGCGGCGCCCGCGGCCGCGTCAGCTTTCTCCAGAGACCAGCGGCGCATTTTGGAAGCTTTCGTCGACCGCCTGGTGCCCAAGGACGAAAGCGGCCCGGGCGCTGTGGAATGCGGCGTCATCGAATACATCGACGGCAGTCTGGCGGATTTCATGCCCAAGGAAAAACCCGCTCTTCTGCAGGGTTTGACGGCCCTGAACGCTTATGCCACACGCACGCAGGGCGCGGCTTTTGCAGACCTCACACCCGAGAAAAAAGATGCGGTGCTCACCGCGGTCGACACGAACCAGGCGACGCCGGAATTGAAACGCTTCTTCGACCGCGTCCGCCGGTTGACGCTGGAGGGCATGTTCTGCGATCCCTCTTATGGCGGCAACAAGAATTTCGCGGGCTGGGATTTGATCCGCTATCCGGGCGCGAAGATGACCGTGGGGCCGGAAGATCAGAGGATGAAGACGCCTCCGAAGCCGTACCGGCAGGCGCTGTATAAGGCAGGAGAAAGGCGTTCTGGAGACAAGCATGGCCACTAACCTGAACCCCACCGATGTGGTCATGATCGGGCTGGGCGCGGCCAATGGCACGGCCGTGCTGCCGCTGACGAAGGCGGGCATCAAAGTGATCGCTCTCGAAGCGGGAAGCTGGATGCCGCTCAGCGATTTTCGCGCCGACGAAATCCATAACAACGTGAGACGCCGGATCACCACGGGACGCAAAGTGTGGAACGAGATTCCGACGTTTCGCACCGGTCCCAATGAAACCGCGCGCCAGGGCGCGGCGCCGACCATGATGAATGCGGTCGGCGGAACCAGTATTCATTGGTACGCCAATGCCTGGCGCTTTCATCCGTGGGATTTCAAGGTGCGTTCGGAAACCGTCAAGCGCTACGGCGCGAGTGCAATTCCCAAAGGCAGCACGGTGCAGGACTGGCCGCTGAGCTACGACGAGATCGAGCCTTACTACGACCTGATCGAATACGAGATCGGCGTCGCGGGCAAGGCGGGGAACTTGCTGGGCAAGATCGATTCGGGCGGGAACGTCTTTGAGGGTCCGCGCAAGCGCGAGTACCCGATGCCGCCGCTGCGCGAAACCGAATTCACGGACATGATGAAGGCGAGCGCGAAGAAAGCGGGTTTCCACCCGCACCGGTCGCCGTCGGCCATTAACTCTCAGCAGCGCGATGGGCGCGGCGCGTGTGTGTATCACGGCTTCTGCGATACCGGCGGCTGCCCCGTGAAGGCCAAAGCGTCGACTGCGGTGACGACCATCCCCAAAGCGCAGCAGACTAACAATCTGACGATTGTGGAGCGCGCGCATGTGACCCGCATCCAGACCGATAGCAACGGCAAGGTGACCGGCGTGACGTATTTGCGCGAGGGCCAGGAATTTTTCCAGCCCGCGAAGGTCGTGCTGCTCGGCGCTTACACCTACGAAAATGTCCGCCTGCTGTTGCTGTCGAAATCCAAGGCGTATCCCAACGGGCTTTCCAATAATCATGGCCAGGTTGGCAAGCACTACATCGGCCATTGGGCCGGGCGCGAGGTGTACGGGCTATTTCCGTTTGATCTGAACCTCTGGTACGGGGCCAACTCGCAGGCCGTTGTAGTGAATGACTGGGCCGATGACAACTTCGATCACTCCGGCCTGGGCTTCATCGGAGGCGCGAGCCTCACGGTGAGTCACGAACTGCATCCTATCCAGGGAGCTTCCATGCCCGTGTTTGGCAAGACTCCGGAGTGGGGCAGCAAATGGAAAACGTTCGTGCGTCAGAACGCGGGGCGCTGGACCGGCGCCTACGCTCAATGCAATTCGCTGCCCTATGAGAGCACCTGGCTGGATTTGGATCCCACCGTGAAGGACCCGCTGGGCGACCCGGTGACGCGCATCACCGCCGGGCCCAAAGAGAATGAGCCGCGTGCCAGCAACCATGCCGGCAAGAAGGCCGAGGAGTGGTTCAAAGCGGCGGGCGCAGTCGAAGTCATCAACGTTCCAAACCGCGGCGGTCCGCAAATTTCGACGCACGCCGTGGGTGGAACCCGCATGGGAGACGATCCGGCGGCCAACGTGGCCAACCAATGGGGCTTTTCGCATGAGGTCCCCAACCTGGGCATCCTGGGCGGATCGCTGCTGCCGACGCATGGCGCGCGTAATCCGACGCTGACGATTCAGGCGCTGGCCTGGCGCACGGCGGATCACTTGATCAAGAACTGGAAGACCATTGCGGGGTAACGGCGTGCGGGGTAACGGCCTTTTCGGACTCCTGCTTGCCGTGAGCCTGCCGCTCGGCGCGGCTTCCATGTTCTTCGAAGGCGCACGCGTCATCGTGGACGCGCGGCGCCCGCCGTTGGAAAACGCGACGTTTTTGGTCGACAACGGGCGCATCGTCAAGATCGGTAAGGCGGGCACGCTGAAGGCTCCTGCCGGGGCTCGGCGAATCGATCTCGCGGGAAAGACCGTGATCCCCGCGCTGATCGATCCGCACGTTCATCTCGGCTATCAGAAGGGCTTGTCGTACGCCGCGGCGAACTTCACGCGCGAGAACGTGATCGACCAGCTCAACCGTGATGCTTACGCCGGGATTGCGGCCGTGCTCTCCATGGGAACTGACCTCGGAGATTTCCCGTTTCAGATTCGCGCGGAACAAGAAGCGGGCAAGCTGGGCGGTGCACTGCTGTTCACGGCGGGGCGGGGGATGGCGGCCCCTAACGCGGGCCCCGGGAACGCGGAACTGAAGCCGTCGGCCTACGACCTCACTACCGAAGACGAGGCACGCAAAGCGGTGCGCGAGCAGGTCGCGCGCAAAGTCGCGTTCATCAAAGTGTGGGTGGACGATCGCAACGGCGCGGTCAAGAAGACGCCACCCGCGATCTATCGAGCGATCATCGACGAGGCGCACAAGTTGCACACCCGTGTGGTCGCGCACGTGTACTATCTGGATGATGCCAAGGATCTGGCGCGCGCCGGGGCGGACGCCTTCGCTCACCTGGTGCGCGATAAAGAGATGGACGACGAAAGTATCGCATTGGTCCAACAGCACAAGATATTGATCATGCCCAACCTGGGGATCGCGGAAGCGCGCACGCATGTGGATCCCGCGCCCTGGCTCGACGAGCCCCTGTTTCGCGACGTCACACCGGCGGCGCTGGTGGAGCGCATCCGCGCGGCGTACTCGGGGCGCACGCCGGCCAGCGTGGAAGCCACGCAAAAAACCTATCGCACGATGCAGCGCAACGTGGCGAAACTGGTTGCGGCGGGGGCAAACGTCGGTTTCGGAGCCGATTCCGGCGCGGCGCCGGATTACTTCCACGCCTTTACGACACATCGCGAACTGCAGTTGATGGTGGAGGCCGGCATGACGCCGGCGCAGGCTCTGACGGCGGTGACCGCGACCTCGGCGGCATTTCTGCGGCTGAGCGACCGCGGGACGCTCGAAGCCGGCAAGGCCGCCGATTTTGTGGTGCTCGACGGGAATCCGCTTGCTGATATCGCGTATACGCGCAAAATTTACAAGGTGTATTTGCGGGGGCAGGAAGTCAACCGTACGGCCTTGCGCGGAGCGTTCCAGTAAGCCGTGTCCGAGCGTACAACCCCTTCCCTTCTGCGTGCCGTAGGACCTCTGAGCCTCACGGCGATTGCCATCAACGGCATGGTCGGCGCGGGAATTTTCGCGCTGCCCGCCAACGTGTCGGCGCTGGTGGGCGTGGCCAGTCCCGTGGCGTATTTGGTGAGCGGAGCCGCGGTTCTGCTCATCGCGCTGTGCTTCGCCGAAGCGGGCAGCTTGTTCGATGCCTCCGGCGGGCCGTACCTGTATGCGCGCGCGGCCTTCGGCCCCTTCATCGGATTCCAAGCCGGGTGGATGTACGCGCTGAACCGGATTTCGGCCGTGGCCGCGATCAGCCACACTTTCGCATCGTATCTGGGTTACTTCTGGCCCGGGATGGCCGAGGGGAGCGGGCGTTTGCTCACCGTGACGGTTGCGATCGCGTTGTTAACAGCGATCAACTGCGCCGGTGTCCGGCCGGGCGTGTGGGCGATCAATTTCCTGACCGCCGGCAAGCTAATCCCACTGGCGATCTTTTGTCTGGTAGGGTTGTTCTTCTTGGACGGCGCCAACTTCTCTTTCACCACGCTGCCCGTGCCGCGTGATTTGCAGCAGGCCAGTCTCCTGCTCATCTTTGCATTAGGCGGATTCGAATCCGCGTCCATTCCCGGCGATGAGGTGATCCGGCCGCGGCGGACCATTCCGCTGGCGATCCTCAGTGGAGTGAGTTTCGTCGTAGTCCTCTATCTCACAATTCAAGTGGTGGCGATGGGCACTTTCGCGGGGTTGGCGCAGAGTTCGACGCCGCTGGCCTCGGCCGCCTCGCGCTTTCTGGGGCCGGCGGGCGGGGCCCTTCTCACCATCGGCGCGATTCTTTCGACGACGGGCACCAATAGCGCGTCTCTGCTCACCGGCTCCCGCATGCTGTACGCGCTCGCCGATGGCGGACTGCTACCGCGCGGACTGGCCAAGATCCATGCCCGCACACGCATCCCCTTGCTCGCGGTTCTGGTATTCAGTGTGGTGGCCTGGACGCTGGCAGTGAGTGGAACCTTCACGCAACTGGCTGCCGTCGCGGCTCTGTCGCGACTGATGTTCTACGTGACTACGTGCTTGTCCGTACCCGTATTGCGGCGGAAGCTTCCCACATCGGAGGACCGCTTCACGCTTCCCGGAGGCGCATTAATCCCAGCGCTGGCCGTGGCTATTTGCGCTTGGCTTCTGGTGGGAAGTTCACTCGCGCAGGCGGAAATGTTGGGCGCCGCGATCTTGCTGGGCACCGTTGTGTTTCTGATCGGCCGCCGGGCTACTTGAGTTCGTTCATGAAGCCGGGCACGCTCAATTGCTGTTGCAGGCTGGTGGGGGCCCACTTGTGCTCGATTTCCATGAATTTCGCGATATCGCCTTGGGTTTTTCCCTGGTGGATCTGCTCGGTCACGCTTTCGCGGATCTTCGCGATGTTGTCACGGTAGTTCTGCAGCCCCGCCCTATTCGTGATCGGACCATGGCCCGGGATCACGGTATCGAAGTCGAGAGCCTGCATTGCCGTATCCAGCGTTTTGGTCCATTCGATCACGCTGCCGCCGGCGTTGTAGTCGATCAAGGGAGTAGCGCCCGACATCAGATCACCGGCATGAATAACCTTGAGCAGCGGAAAGTAGATAATCGCATCGCCGTTGGTATGTCCACGGCCGTAGTGGTGCGCGCGCACTTCCTTGCCGCCCAGAAATACGGACGTCTCTTCGGTGAATACAATGCGCGCCGGCAACACGTTCGGAGGCGCGTTGGACTGCCGCCTCTCGAGGATATTCTTGCGTGAATTCACCGTGGAGATAATCTGGGCTCCGCTGTCATACATTCTGGCATTGCCGCCGCTGTGGTCCGCGTGATGGTGCGTGTTGAGCACATACTTGAGCGGCTGGGCGGTCAAGCGCTGCATGATCCCCATGATGGCGTCATGGTCGCGTTCGAACTTGTCGTCGACCAGGATCACTCCGTTGCCGGTCACGTATACGGCAACATTTCCGCCGTCACCTTCAATCACATAGAGGCTTTCCCTCACTTTCGTGATCTTCAGTTCGGGTGGGGCGCCAGGGTTCTGGGTATACGCAACGACGCCGAGCAGAATGAACAACACCGCCGCGGAAACCCGAGCCGTGATTTTCCGGTTCATGCGAGCCACTATATCAAAATGTCGCGGGCGGTAGTTTCCTATGAGATCAGAAACTTAAGCAGTTCCGTCTCAAAAATATCCGGTACTTGAAGATGTGGCACATGGCCGACGCTGGGGATCAGTTTCAGTTCCCCGTGGGGGATGGTCCGCGCGACGTGTGTGGCCAGGGCCGGGAAGTTCTCGCCGTCCCTTTCGCCGCCGATCACCAGCGTGCGCGACTTGATATGCGCCCAGTCGTAGACCACCGGGTCGAGATACGGCATCTGGCGGTAAATAGCGCGCACCATGGCCAGGCGCGGCCAGTCGGCGCTGAGAGTGGGAGCGTACATGATGCGCGCGTATTTTTCGTACTCCGGTTTCCAGGCATCCGGGAAGTAGCGCTCAATGGTTTGCCGGAACCCTTGGTAGAGCTGGTCGCGGGTCTGCGCCAGGGTGGCTTTGTAGGCCTCGTCGGCGGTGGTCCATGGCGTTTGCCAGCGCACGTCGGTGAGGCCGATCGCGTTGCAGAGTACGGTGCGCTCGACCACATCCGGATAGGAGGCCGAGAAACGGGCCCCCAGCATGCCGCCCATGGAATGTCCCACGATGATGGATTTCGTGACGCCGAGCGAGGCCAGCAGCTTGCGCGTATTCGCGGCCATGTCGTGAAAGTTATAGGGGATGATGGGTTTCGATGAACGGCCGAAGCCGATCTGGTCGGGGACGATGACGCGGTAGCCGGATTTGCGCAGCGCCTCGATCGGTCCGCCGAAGTAGAAACCGCCGAAGTTCATTCCGTGCAGCAGGGTGACGATGCGGCCGTTGGCCGCGCCCGCCGCCGGCACGTCCATATAGGCCAGGCGCACGTCCTGCCCGTAGAGCGTCAGGGGCATGAACTTGACGGGATGCGGATAGGCGATGTCTTCGTAGGTGATGCTGCCGGGGGCGACGTCGCCCGGCGCCTGCGGCAAAGAATTGGGCGCTTGCGCGAAGGCAACCGTGCCCGCTAGCCCTGCGATGACTCCGCGTCTCGATAGATTCGCCATGGGTCCCTCCTGGCAATGATGCGATTCTAAGTATCGCTCACGTCGTGGCCGCTGACTTCGGCGCCGGCGCGCGGGTCCAGGGTCACGCAGTCGATCAGGGCCAGCAAGGACAGGGCTCCCACGGTCCATAGAGCGACGTGGAAATCCGTGAGCGATGGAATCGCTCCACGCTCGCCGCGCAGGAAAGCCGCCGCGCGCAGAGTCACCGCGCCCATGGCAACACCCATGCCGATACCCATCTGCTGCACCACGGAATAAAAGCTGGTGGCCGAGCTCATCAACGGCTTGGGAATATCCACGAATGCGAGTGTGTTCAGCGCGGTGAAGTGCATGGAGCGCGACAGGCCATGCAGAAACAACACGGTCATGATCGCCCAGCGCGGCGTTTGCGGCAAGAGGAAGCCGCAGGCCATCAAGAGAGCGGCCGTAATCACGGCATTCACCACCAGCACCGTGCGGAAACCATACCGGCGCAGTAACGGGCTGGTTACCGACTTCATCGCGAAATTTCCGGCGAACATGGCCAGCACCAGGATTCCGGATTGAAACGCATTCATTCCGAAGGCCACTTGAAACATCAGAGGCAGGAGAAACGGCGACGCCATGATGGCGACGCGGAACGCCGTGCCTCCCCAAATCGACACGGCGAACGTCTGGAAGCGCAGGCAGGCGAAGTTAATGAGCGGATGCTCGGCCTTCCGTAAATGCCGCACGGCGCCCCAGCCCGCAAGCAGCGCGTATCCGATGAACACGCCAACCAGGGACCAGGGCGCGTCACGTTGGCCGAGCAATTCCAGACCGTACATGAGGGCGATGCAGGAGGTGCCTGCGAGGGCGAAGCCCATCCAGTCAAAGGGGCGCTCTTCGTGGGTCGGCTCATTGCGGATCCACCACAGCGCCAGCGCCAGCGCGACGATGCCCAAAGGGACGTTCAGGTAGAAGATCCAGCGCCAGGACGAATACGTGGTGATGAAGCCGCCGAGCGGTGGCCCCAGCACCGGCGCGGCGAGTCCGGGCCAGACGATGTAGGAAATCGCCTGCATGAGGTTTTTCTTTTCGGTGACACGCAGAACCACCAGCCGCCCCACCGGCACCATCATGGCGCCGCCGATACCCTGAACCACGCGGGCCGCGGTGAACTGCCAAAGATTCTGGCTGACACCGCACACAATCGAGGCCATTGTGAAAATAGCGATGGCGGAAGAAAACACGGTGCGCGCGCCGAGCCGGTCCGCCAGCCACCCGCTGACCGGGATGAATACCGCCAGCATAAGCATGTACGCGGTCATGCCCATGTTGAGGTCCACGGGATTGCTGCGGAAGGAGACGGCCATCTGCGGCAGCGCCGTGGCGATCACAGTGCCATCCAGGTTTTCCATGAAGAAGGCCGCCGCCACCAGAATGGTCACCAGCTTGGCGTGGGGTTCATGCGTCCCTGGCAAATGCAGGGCCGATTGCCTCAATTCTCCCGTGCTCATCGCATTCTTGTGATTCGGGTCATCTGGTTTCATCGTACCGGATCGGTCGTCCTCGGCGGTTTGCTAGACTACCTGCTGATATGAGCCTTGCAGGCGGGGGGAGCCATCCATGAATCTGTTTGCGACGAAGCCGTTGGATCAACTGATCCAAGAGGCGCATGAATCCGGCGAGCACAGCTTGAAGCGCACGCTGGGGCCGTTTCAATTGACGGCGTTGGGCGTGGGCGCGGTCATCGGGGCGGGAATTTTCGTGCTGTCGGGACTCGGCGCGCACTACGCGGGACCGGGGCTGATGCTTTCGTTTGTGCTCTCCGGTTTGGGCTGCGCGTTTGCCGGGCTGTGCTACGCGGAATTTGCCGCGATGATCCCGCTGGCGGGCAGCGCCTATACGTACGCCTACGCCACGCTGGGCGAACTGTTCGCCTGGATCATCGGGTGGGATTTGACGCTCGAATACGCGATGGGCGCGAGCACTGTCTCGTCGGGCTGGTCCAACCACTTCATCGAGCTGTTAAATATCTTCAATATCAAACTGCCCTTGTGGCTGGCCTACGATCACTGGACCGGATTGCGCACGGCGGAAAATGCGATCGCCCGGCAGATGGCGCAGGCTTCCGACGCAAATCTGGTACCGGGCACCTCGGCGTTCATCGATAAAGTCGGCGCGATTTTGTCAGCGAAATCGCCCGAGTTGTCGCAGCGCGCCACGGAACTGCTCGCCGCCCCGCAGATTTTCGGGATGGACATCGGATTCAATCTCCCTGCGTTCGTCATCGCGCTGGTGATCACCGCGGTTCTGGTGATCGGGATCCGCGAAAGCGCGCGGTTTAATTCGGTGATCGTGGTTATCAAAGTGTCGGTGGTGTTGTTCGTGATCGCGCTCGGGTTGCGCTACGTGAATTTCGCCAACTGGGGCAGCGACTGGAATTCGTTCGCGCCTTTTGGTTTTTCCGGAGTGGGAGCCGGCGCGGCGTACATCTTTTTCGCCTACATCGGTTTCGATGCGGTCTCGACCACGGCGCAGGAGGCCAAGAATCCGCAGCGCGATCTGCCCATCGGGATCATCTTGTCCCTGCTGGTGTGCACGTTCCTTTACATCATGGTCGCGGGGGTTCTCACGGGCATGGTGCCGTGGCAGGAAGTGAATATCGAAGCACCCATCGCGCATGCTTTTATGGATCGCGGTCTGACTACGGCGTCGCACGTAATCACGGTGGGCGCGCTGGCGGGTCTCACCAGCGTGATGCTGGTCATGCTGCTGGGCCAATCCCGCGTGCTGTATTCGATGGCGCAGGACGGGCTGCTGCCGAAAAAGTTCTTCGGCGCGGTGCATCCCAAGTTCCGCACGCCCTGGAAGAACACGATCCTGGTCGGATTACTGGCGGCGATTGTCGGCAGCGTAACGCCGATCGACGACATCGGCAAGATGGTGAACATCGGGACGCTGCTGGCATTCGTCATCGTCTGCGCGGCGATCCTGGTCTTACGGAAGACCAATCCGGGCCAGGCGCGGCCGTTCCGCACGCCCTGGGTTCCGCTGGTCCCGCTCCTGGGCATCGCCTTCAACGGTTACATGATGTACAAGCTGGGCTGGGTCAACTGGGCGCGCCTGCTGGTTTGGCTGGCGATCGGCCTGGTGATCTATTTTGTCTATAGCCGCCATCACAGCCGGCTACAGGGCGACCGAAACTAGAATTGCGCCGGGCCGGCCGTAACCGCATATACGGCGGCCAGCGCGGCCAGCAGGCCCGCGAATTGATAGAACACCATATCGTCCGGCTGCCCGGGTGTGTCTTTGGTGAAGCAGCGCCACACGGACGCGATGGCGACGACGATCAACATGGTCTCCGAAGTCCACATCCACAAGACTGCCGATAGCGCCGCAATCAGCATGCGGTGATGGCGGGTTAGAGCGCGGAATCCTCGTCCGCCGTCCAATTGCCAAATCGGAATCAGATTGAACACGTTGATCCAGGCGCCCACGCGGGCCAGGGCCGCGAATAATCCCGAGCCCGTCGCCTGCCAGATTCCCATGCAGGCCAGCGCCGCGCCCAAGCCCCACAAGGGGCCCGCCAATCCCACGCGCGCGTCCTCGCCCGCCGTTGCCGGGTAAGCCTTCAGTCGAATGAAAGCGCCGAAAAAGGGGATGAACATGGGAGCGCTGGCGGGAATGCCGTAGCGCGCCAGAGCCATCACGTGACCCATCTCATGCACGTAGATCGAGAGCACGAATCCGAGCCCGAACTTCCAGCCGTAGAGCAGCCAGTACACACCGATCGAGGCCAGCATGGAAAGCAGAGTATTCAGTTTGGTCAAGCCCAGCAGCACCAGCTTGCCTTTGGTCAGGGCCAACAGGACGAAGCCCTTGAACTTGAATAGCAGGACTCCCAGGGTGCCGAGCGCGCCCCATTTCTTGCGGGAAGCAGAAGGATTGCCGGAGGGCGGCGGCGCCGGCGGGACCGGAAGTGGATTTTCAATCTGCATGGCGCTGCTTCCATAATCGCAGGACGACCATGCGCACTGCGGCAATCAGCGGGACCGAAAAGAAGATGCCCAGAATGCCGCCGAGCTCGCCGCCGGCGAGCACGCCGAAGATGATCAGCAGCGGGTGAATGCGCATCCCGGAACTCAACAGCAAGGGTTGCAGAATGTAATCCAGCGCCAACCGGTAGACGGCCAGGAAGCCGAACAGAAGAATCCACGGCGTGTAGCCGCTAAAGGACGATACCATGACGATGGCCACGGCCGCCATCAAGGGCCCCACCGCCGGGATGAACTCCAACAGTCCGGCGATGCCGCCCAGCAGCAACGAGTAGCGGGAGCCGGTCAGGGCCAGGAATCCGGAATAGAAAACGAATGTCACGACGGAGAGAATGACCAACGCGCGCAGGTATTGCGACAGCAGACGGTGCAGGTCGTGGAGGATTTCGTACACCAGGATCTGCCGCCCTTTCGGAAAACTTTGAATGATTCCGTCGCGCAGACCCTTGCCCTCCATGATGAAAAAGAAGGCGAGGATCGGCACCAGAATCGCACTCACCAGCGCGCCCAGCCCGCTGGCCAACTCCTGCGCGGCTTTGGCGGCCAGGGCCAGCGCATTCTTGCCGAGTTCATCGGCTTGGTCGTGCAGCCAGCCCCCCACCTGGTCGCGCAGCGGTTCGAGCCAGCTGGGCAAGGGGAGCCGGTGCAAGGGATCGGCATCCATCGCCGTGGGCAGCCGGCCCGCCAGGCTGCGCGCGTCGTTGGCGATGCCGGAGGCGACAGCGATCAGAGCCGAGACGAAGATGGTAATGAGCGCAATGTAAACCACCGCCAACGCCACGGTACGCGGCACGCGGACGGAAGTAAAGTGATCGACAAAGGTCACCACGGGCGAGAGCAGCAGGGCCAGAAACATCGCCAGCGTGAAGGTGACCAACGCGCCGCGGATTTCGTAAACGACGAATACGGCCAGCGTGAACAGAAAGACCGTCCACACCGCGTTGAGCACGCGCCGATCTATCCCCAACATTTGAGACCCCGCATCGCCTTATAGAATAAACGAAGTGAGTACATCCGCCGATCACATGCGCGGCCTGGTGGCCGGATTGCAGGATTTGGAAGAGAAACTGCGCGCGGGCGGCGGAGTTG
This sequence comes from Bryobacterales bacterium, assembly GCA_009697505.1. Taxonomy (GTDB): domain Bacteria; phylum Acidobacteriota; class Terriglobia; order Bryobacterales; family Bryobacteraceae; genus Palsa-187. Next base: position 35,602 of record SHUD01000007.1, on the reverse strand, counting down.
AGAAGATCGCCAAGCAGCACGCGGCAGGCAAACTGACGGCGCGCGAGCGCATTGCCAAGCTGGTCGATCCCGGAACGTTGTTCCTCGAAGTGGGCCTGCTGGTGGCCTATGACACGTACGATGGCGAGGCTCCGGCCGCGGGTGTGATCACCGGCCTGGGGCGGATTGAAGGGCGTCCGGCGGTGATCGTCGCCAACGATGCCACCGTCAAAGCCGGCGCGTGGTGGCCGGAGGCCATTCCCAAGATTCTGCGCGCCCAGGAAATCGCCATGCGCAACCAGCTGCCTATTGTGTATCTGGTGGATTCCGCGGGCATCAATCTGCCCTATCAGGAGAGTGTTTTTCCGGGCCAATACGGCGCGGCGCGGATCTTTTATTACAACTCGCTGATGCGGCGTAAGCTGCGCGTGCCGCAGATCGCGGCGGTGATGGGGATGTGCATCGCGGGCGGCGCGTATCTACCGGCGCTGTCCGACGTGATCATCATGGTCGAGGGCAGCAGCTTCATGGGTCTGGGCGGGCCGAATCTGGTGAAGGGCGCCGTGGGGCAGGTGGTGACCGCCGAAGCGCTGGGTGGGGCATCGCTGCACACGCAGACCAGCGGAGTGGCGCACCACAAGGCCAAAGACGATGCTGACGCGCTGCGCATAATCCGCGCGAAGCTGCGCGAAGTGGCGGCGCCTGCCGCGGCACCTTATGGCGCCCCCAAGGGGACTCCTCCAGCCAAACCCGCTGAAGGTTTGTACGACGTGCTGCCTGCCGATCACCGGCTGCCTTACAACATGGAGGAAGTGATCGCAAGGATCGTAGACAGTGGTGACGACTACCTCGAATTCCAGCCCGAGCATGCGCCCGAGATGCTGTGCGCGACGGCGCGTCTGGATGGCCGCGCCATCGGGGTGATCGCGAATCGCCGGGGATTCTTGAAAACCGGCGGCGGTCCGCGTGTCGGCGGCATCGTATATACGGAGTCCGCGCGCAAGGTCGCGTACTTTGTCGAGAACGCCGAGCGGAATAGCCTGCCGCTGCTGTATCTGCAGGATGTCTCCGGCTTCATGATCGGCGTCGACGCGGAGAGCGAAGGCATCATCCGCGCGGGCGCGGAGATGGTCGAATCCATGGCCTGCGCGACCGTGCCCAAGATCATCCTGACGCTGAATCACGCGAGCGGCGCGGGATACTATGCCATGGCCGGACAGGGCTTCGATCCGCACTTCACGTTCGCTTGGCCCACTGCGCGCATTGGCGTGATGGAAGGCGACGCCGCCGTGCAAGCGGTTCATGGGCCGGAACTCGAAAAACTCAAAGCCAAGGGCGCGCCGGTGCCCGCTGAGTTGGAAGCGAGGATGGCGCGGACGCGTGCCGGCTACGAACGTTCGCTCGACGCGCGGTTCGCCGCCGCCCGCGGGCAGGTGGATGCGCTGATTGATCCTCTGGCCACCCGCCGCGTACTGTCGTTTGCTTTCGAGGCAGCGGCTGCTTATCGGCATCGCGAGCACTTGGTATTGGAAACTCTCTCATGAGCATCCGCGTGGAGCAAGACGGCCGCCTGCGCCGCATCACCTTGGCCGCGCCCGAAAAGCGCAACTTGCTGGACGCCGCGTTGTGCCAGGACTTGTTGGCGATACTGCGAGCCGCCGCCGCCGATGACACCGTCGGCGCGATTCTCCTGGACGCCGAGGGGCCTGTGTTTTGCAGCGGGATCGACGCGGAGGCCGGCGCGGATTTGTTCACCATAGGGCGGCGGATTTCCAAGCCCCTGGTCGCCGCCGTGAAGGGTGTGGCGCTCTCGGGCGGACTGGCGTTGCTGGCCAACGCGCACGTCGTGCTGGCCGCGCAAGGCAGCAGCTTCGGCCTCACCGATATCCGTGAAGGGGTCTGGAATAAGGCCCTCTACCGGGCCGTCGCCGGCGCGATCGGCGAACGCCGCGCGCGTGAGTTGAGCCTGACCGGCCGCGTCTTCTCGACCCCCGACGCGCTGTCCTGGGGACTCGTCCACATGGTCGCCCCGGCATTCGAACTCGACGAGCGCGCGACCGAGGTCGCCACGGCCCTGGCGAATGCCAACGCCAATGCGATTCGAACGGCGTTTAGCTCTTAGCGAAAAAGCTCTTCCATCGTTACGGCGAAGCCGAACCGCGGAAGTTCGAACCGCGCTACTCGGGTGAGCGAGCCATTCTCATACACGTGAATCTGCTTCAATTCCGGCTCCACGAGCCAGATGTGCCGCACGCCCCAGACTCGATATTGTTCCAGCTTCTGGAGCAAGTCATTCACGCGGTCGTCCGGAGAAACGACTTCGACGGCCAGCAGCGGCGGGGAAGAGGGCAGCTTTTTCGGCTCGGCTCCTTCCCACATCGAGATGTCCGGGATTCGATAAAGATCCGCAGCCAGGCGGAGGCGGACTTCAACGCCCGTAAACACGGGATAGGATGGCTGGAGCGCCATCAGACGGGAGCCCAATTCCAATTGGACGTTTCCGTGGGGAAAGTCAGGCAAGGGGCGCTCCACAAGTTCGCCGCGAACCAGTTCGGGCTCGCGCTCGAAATGCGTTGCAAGATAGTGCTCGGACGTGATGAGGGCTTTCGTCGCCATCTAACGGAAGAATAGCACGCGGACCGTCTGTTAGACTCGACAATGAATGTCGCGGATTCTGCACGGTTTGGCGGTCCAGGCTGAAATTCTTTCGCGCCTGAAGCCGCGGATTCAGAAGCTCAGCCGGCGGCCTGGATTGGCGGTGGTCCTGGTGGGGCACAATCCGGCCTCTGAGATTTACGTCCGCAGCAAGATCAGGGTCTGCGCGGAGTTAGGCATCTTCGATGAGACCATCCGGCCGCCGGAGACGGCGACCACCGAGGAGTTGCTGGCGATCGTCGACGGGCTCAACCGGCGTCCCGATATCGACGCCATCATGGTTCAGATGCCTCTGCCAAAGCACGTCGACACGCGCCGGGTGCTGGAAGCCGTTGCCGCCGACAAAGACGCCGACGGCTTCCATCCCACCAATGTCGGCTACCTGGTGGCGGGCCGTCGTGCTCCTCGCGCCTGCACGCCCGCTGGAATCATCGAACTGCTGAAGCACTACAAGCTTCCCATGGCCGGTCAGCACGCCGTCGTGCTCGGGCGCAGCGACATCGTCGGCAAGCCCATGGCGCTCATGCTATTGCAGGAAAACGCGACAGTGACCATTGGTCACTCGCGCAGCAAGAACCTGCCCGAGATGTGCCGCCAGGCGGACCTGCTGGTCGCGGCGATCGGGCGCGCGGCATTCGTTACGGAGGAATACATCAAGCCGGGCGCTACGGTGATCGACGTTGGCATCCATCGTGTGACGGACGCCGGCCAGGCCGCCAGACTGGGCCGCGCGGACGAATTCGCCAGCCAGGGCAAGATCGTTGTGGGCGACGTTCATCCCCTGGACCTGGCGCGCGTAGCGGGCGCTTACACGCCCGTTCCCGGAGGCGTGGGCCCGCTTACCATTGCCATGTTGATGGCCAACGCGGTCGAGCTGGCCGAACGGCACTTATGCTCCGCGTAGGCCTTACCGGCGGGCTGGCCAGCGGCAAGAGTTTTGTCGGCAAGACTCTCGGCGGCCTCGGCTGCCTGGTGATCCGCAATGACGAAATCGGCCATCAGGTGATCGAGCCGGGCGGGGAAGCCTACGCGGACGTCGTGCAGGAGTTCGGCCGGGGCATCTTGAATCCCGATGGCAGCATCGACCGGCGCAAACTGGCGGCGCTCGTGTTCCGCGATCCCGAGCGGCTCGCCAAACTGAACGCACTGGTGCATCCCCCGGTGCGGGCCCGCACGCGCCAGTTGCTGGAAGCTTACGAAGCCAGCCATCCCCATGGCGTCGCCGTGGTGGAAGCTGCGATACTGATAGAAACCGGCAGTTACCGCGATTACGAGAAGTTGCTGGTGGCCGTCTGTAGCGTCGAACAACAGATCCAGCGTGCCCTGGCGCGCGACGGCGTGACTCGCGAGGAGGTGCTCGAAAGGCTGAGCCGGCAGATGCCCCTCGAAGAAAAAATCAAGTATGCCGACTACCTGGTCGACACCTCAGGAACCAAAGAACAAACGCAGGCCCGGGTGCGTGCCATCCACGAAACGTTGGCCGGCTTGGCGCAGCGTAGTGACTGAGAGAATTTCAAGCTTATGAAAATGCGGACGATTTTGATTGCACTCGCGCTGGTTGGCGGGTTTGTCTATCTCACGACTTCGCCGAATGCGCCTTTCCGCCGCGCGGGCGGACCTTTGTGGTCCGGACCGACCCGGGCCGCGGGCCTGGGCGCGGATGAAGTCAATAACATCGACATTTACAAATCCGCCCAGAGCAGCGTCGCCTATATCACAAGCACCGTCTATCAGCAGACGTTTTTCTTCGAAATGGTGCCGACGCGCGCGTTGGGCTCGGGCTTCCTCATCAGCGAGGACGGCCGCATTCTGACCAACAATCACGTGATCAGTGGTAGCTCCAAGATCGAAGTCCGTTTTTCCGATGGCAGCCGCTATACCGCGAAGATGCTGGTGGCGGACCGCGCCGACGATCTGGCGCTCATTCAAATCGAACCCAAGAAGAAGCTGACGTTCCTAAAACTCGGCGACTCCGACACGCTGCAGGTAGGGCAGAAGGTGTTGGCCATCGGCAATCCCTTTGGATTTGCGGGAACGCTCACCACGGGTATTGTCAGCTCCCTGGGGCGCGAGATTCGCAGTGAGAACACCACTTTGGAAGGTTTAGTCCAGACCGACGCGGCGATCAATGAAGGCAACAGCGGCGGCCCGCTGCTCGATTCGCAGGGCAACGTGATCGGCATCAATACCGCGATCCTGGCGCCCAGCGGCGGCAACATCGGCATCGGCTTCGCCATGCCCATCAACCGCGCCAAGGCGATGCTGGACGACTTCCGCGCGGGCAAGAGTTTTGGGCGCCCGCGGTTCGGCGCGTCCACTGTATTCATCGCGGGTGACCTGGCCTCTGAATTGAAGCTGCCCACCGGCGGCGGACTGTTGATTCAGGAAATCGGCCGCGGCTCGGCGGCGGCCATGGCCGGATTACAGGGGTATCGCGATGTGGTGCTGGTAGGCAACGAGCGCCTGGGAATTGGCGGAGACTTTATCACCGCTATCGAGGGCAAACCCGTTACGGGGCCGGATGCGCTGTCGCGCGCGATCGCCCGCAAGCGGCCCGGGGATACCATTGTCGTCAAGATTTTCCGCAACGGCCGGACTTCGGACGTACAAGTAAAGCTCGGGGAGGTCCGGGAAGAGCGGTTCTAGGGTTTCATGAAGGCCACCGCCGAAATCCCGACGCCGGTTCACGATCACGGGTCGCTGGCGCCGCCGGGCGCGCGCGGAGCTCTCGCCGGGTTTTTCGTCTCCGGTGTCCTGCTCGCGTTTCTCGGCGCGATTCTGCCCTCTTGGGGCCATCACGTTCAGTCTGACTATTGGATGATCGGGCTGTATTTCGTGGCCTTGATTGCGGGCGTGCTGGCTGCCGTGCGCATCGCGCCGCGAATGATGACCCGGAAGGGCCTGGGCTGGACTCTGACCTGCGCTTGCGCGGCCGCGGCCGGGGCTCTGCTGTATCTCGCGTTCTTCTCGCCCCCCTACGTAGCATGGTGGCGGCTTCCGGGGGTGTTGTTGGTTGGTCTGGCGGCGGGCGTGTTGCACACTGCGATCTTTCACGCCATCTCCCCGATCTATCGCCACGATCCGGCGGCCACGGTGAATCTTGCCGGGATTCTGTTCGGGCTGGGCTGCTTCTCGGTGGCGCTGTTGATCTCCCGCATGTTCTATCTGTACACGGCGTCGGCGATTCAAGTGTGGCTGGCGCTGATCCCGGCGTTTTTTGCGGTCGGCTATGCGCGGTCCCATTTCGCGCCGCAGGTGGTGGGGCAGCCTCCCACGGCCCATGCGCTGCTTGAGGAATTGAAGAATCCCAACGCGCTGCTGTTAAGCTTGGTCCTGTTCTTTCAACTGGGCAACGAATGGGCCATCGCCGGATGGCTTCCCCTGTTCCTGAGCCAGCGGCTGGGCATGAGCCCATCGGCTGCCGTCCTGCTGCTGGCCTTTTACTGGCTGGTGCTGTTGATCGGCCGCGTGGTGGCGCAATGGATCCTGCCGCGCTTTCGTCACGGCCGTCTGCTCGCCACCTGCGTGCTGGTCTCTATGTTTGCGTGCGTGATTTTATTGGCTACCGATAACTCGTTTGGCGCAATCAGCGGAGTGCTTTTGCTGGGCGGGGCCTTCGCGCCTATCTATCCTCTGGTTGTGGAAAGGATCGGAACGCGCTTTCCCTCCTATCATCCCGGCTATTACAACGGCATTTTTTCGCTGGCCATGGCCGGCGGACTGCTGGCCCCCTGCACGCTGGGCTACCTGGCTTGGGTGCTGGATGTCCGCGCGGTGATGGCGGTTCCGCTCATCGGTTCCGCGGCCGTCGCCGTGCTCTTGACGGCATTGTGGCTGAAAGACCGCTTGCGCAGCTACTTGCATCCATGAAAAATTGCTTAAGCTGCGGGATGTTGTGGATGGCGATCGCCAATTGCGCCTTCGCCGCCGATTTGGCGCAGCGTTTGGATGCGCTTGCCGATGCGGCTCCGGCGGGAGGTTTTGCTGGAATTCACGTAGTCGACGTCACCACCGGCAAGACCGTCTACGGGCGCAACGAAGACCGCCTGTTGTTACCCGCGTCGAATCTGAAAATCCTGACCGCTGCCGTGGCCCTGGAACGCTTGGGTCAGGACTACCGTTTCACGACCCGCGTCATCCGTGAAGCAGCGGGCGACGTGGTTTTGGTTGGCTCCGGCGACCCGTCGCTCTCCGGTCGCGTCTTTCCCTATCAGAGGGACGGGCACGCCGGTCCGCCACTGGCGCCGGTCGAGGAGCTGGCCGATCAGATCCTGACGCATGGCATTCATCGTATCGACGGCGACATTGTGGGTGACGACCGCTGGTTTCCCTGGGACCCCTATCCGCCAAGCTGGACGGAAGACGACACGGTTCGCGACTACGGCGCCGCGGTCAGCGCCCTCACGGTCAACGACAACGTGGTGCGGGTTGCCATCAGGCCCGGAGCGCGCGCCGGTGAGCCCGCTGTCGTTTCCCTGTCGCCCGCGCTTGAGTATCTGACTTTCGACAACCGCGTGGTGACCGGGGCGCGCGGGAGCCAGGCGCAGGTTCGGGTACACCGCGTACCGGGCTCGCGTGAGTGGCTACTCACGGGAAATGTTCCGGCGGGGCGCGCGGCCGTGGTGGAGATGGTTCCCGTGGATGATCCCGCGCTGTTTGCGGCGTCGGCGCTTTACGCTGCGTTGACGGCGCGGGGAATTGCGATTCATGGCCGTCCGGTGGCGCGCCATCGGGCGTTTGCTGAACCGTACGTGGCGGCTGAGGGAGAGGAACTCGCTTCGCGCACATCGCCACCCTTGCATGAGTTGCTTCAGATGATGGCCAAGCTCAGCCAGAACTTGCATGCGGAACTGATTCTGCGCGAGCTGGGGCGCTCGGCAAAAGGCAGTGGGACCGGTGATGGGACGACGGAAACCGGCCTGGCCGAGATCCGCGCCTACCTTGCCGAAATCGGAGCGCAGCCCAGCGAGTGGCGCTTGCAGGATGGCTCCGGGTTATCACGGAATGCCCTGGTTACACCACGCCTGTTGACGCGGGCGCTGACGAGCATGGCCAAGTCCATGGACAAAGAGATCTGGATCTCCTTGCTGCCGGCCGGCGGAGAGGACGGAACTCTCAGCCACCGGCTGTGTTGTGTCGCGGACGGCTTCGGCATTCGCGCCAAGACGGGTTCGCTCAGCCGGGCCCTGGCCCTTTCCGGCTACGCCGAGAGCGCGGCCAACGGGCAACTCGCGTTCTCGATTCTGGTCAACGACTTTTCGGCTTCCCCCGGCGTGGTGCGCCAGTGGATTGATAAGATAGCGACAGCGTTATTGGAGTAAATCGAATGCCCATCTTTGAGTACCTGTGCGACGATTGCGGAACGAAGTTTGAGAAGCTGGTGCGCCGCGCCGCGGAATCCGCCGATGTCGGCTGCCCCTCGTGCGGTCAAACCCACGTGACCACGCAAGTGTCGAGCTTCGCGGCCCGCGCCAACGGAGCTAAGCAGGACACCATGCCCTCCTGCCCCGCGGGCATGTGCGGCAATCCCGGTTTCTGCGGCCGGAACTAGCCCTGGGCTAGCCCGCTACTGTTTCTTGATGTAGTAACGCAGGCTGACGAACGGGCCAGACACCGTGCCCCGGATGAACTGCTCGCCTTTGGGGCTGGTCTTGAAGTACACGTACTTGGCGCCCATCAACAGTTCGAAATGCCCCGTGCGGAACGCAATGTCCGCCTCCATGTCCCCGATCACGCTGCCGTGCAGCATCGCCCAGCCGGAGGCCCGTGTTTCCCAGCGGAAGTGGCGTGAGACATTCTGTTCCAGCCCCACACCGATCGTGGGAGCCAGGATCGACTTGGTGCCCTGGGCCGTATTATTCGTCAGCGAACCGTCAAGTTTCGGGGCAAAATCGTCGATGGTGTTCGAGATACTGATACGCTGTAGTTCCCACAATGTCTTCAGACGGATGTCGGAATTCTTTTTCTTCCAAAAGTACGTCAGGTAGTCGTAAGAGAGTTTGAAGAGCTCGACTTTGTAGGCGGCAACCAAGATATCGTCTTTCTTGGCCGCGCCCCCGAAGAGAATGAGGTCGACCGGCGACACCGTGGCGCCAGCGCTCTTCAACTGCATGAACGAACCGCGAAAAGTGCCGTTGGTGCCGATAGGAATGCTCACCCGGGCGCCGACGGCGCGCTCCGCGCTGGAGGGGTAGTTGAAGTTGCCCAAATCGGCGCGGAAGTAGGTAGCGCCCTGACGCACCTGCGGATGAACGCTGGTCTTCCAGAAGATGGGCTCGAAGGCGAATCCCATGCCGTTGTTTACCGGCGAGGCCACTTCCTTGGGCGCTGCCAGCGTCGCGGATGGTTGCCGCGTGGGGGACGTGGCGGGCGGCGTTTCGGGGTTCTGTGCCGGAGCCGCGACTTGCGCGCTTCCCCAGGCCGCGGCCAGGGCCAGGCATGCTAAGACGCTGTAAAGACGTAGCTTCACGAATTCCTCATTTTGGGTTCAGACGCGGTGGCGGCTCTCCCGGGTACGGCAGAGTCCTTCCGGTAGGTCCGCTACTGACGCCGGGTTCTTCAGTTTAGCAGATGAGGCGGGAGCTTAGCGGAAGAACGGAGCCATCGCATCGAACTCCGTCTGGAACTCGCCCAGGAGCGCCGCGATGCGCGTACGGTCGAGCCCCAGTTGTTCCAGAGCGAGGGTGTCGGGATGGTTTTGCGCGGGCTGGATCGCGACGCCAGTGGACTTCACAGAGGTATCTGCCGCGCCGACGACCCCGCCAAGAAGCAATGCGCCGCCTGGGACGGCCTCGGAGAGGTCGTGGTGATCGCGGACGGCAAGTTGGATCGGCTCCGGGAGATTCCAATGCCGGAGGGCTTGCGCGGAGAGTTCCGGATGCTCAAAGCCCAGTACGGTTCGTTCGCATTCGGCCATGGTCTTGCCTCCACGGGCGTGCAGTTCGATGATCCCGCCGTATTCGGCGGGCAGGGCGATGGCGATCAACAGGTGCCCAACGTCGTGCAGGAGACCGGCGACGAAGGCGCCCTCGGGATAGGCCACCCGCACATGCTGAGCAATCATGTCGCTCAAGATGGCCGTGGCCGCCGAATGCATGTTAAAACGGGCCATGGACCAGGATGCCGCCGGACGCGCCTTCGCCCAGGAGCGCGTAAGGGACATGCCCAGCACCGCGTTGCGCAGCTTCTGGAGGCCCATGAGCGACAAGGCATGGCGCACGGAGTTGACGGTGCCCTGGCGCGCATACAGCGCGGAGTTGACCAGATGCAGAATATTGCCGGCGATAACCGTGTCCTTCTCCATCAGGTCGCTCAGCTTGGCGAAAGAAACGTCTTCCTCCGCCAGGGACGCCAACAGCTTGTTCAGGACCGGTGAGAAAGGAGGCAGCTCGCGGAGTGCCTTGAGAGCTTTTTCCTGCAAGGCAGAACTTGCTGGAGAAACGGAATGCCCGGGATGCCCGGTCAGGGATGCCACGAAGGACTCATCGGCGCGAACGCAATGAGCATGAACCGCAGAGCTAGCGTTTGCCAAACAGCCTGGCCGTGGATGTGAACTGGAAGCGCAGCGTGTGGTTCGATTCGTTCACAAAGCCGTTCTGCTGCAAGAGATACTGATTCAGATACCCGATCTCGACCCGGTTATTCCGGGTCAAATGGTAGCCGATCCCAGCCTGGACGCGGTTCTGATTGAGCGCATGGGCTCCGTGGTTGGGTCCGAAGTGGAACATGATCTCGTCGCCGGCGAAGAGGTGCCATTGCCGGCCGCGCTCATTGGCTCTTGAAATTGGCAAGGTGAATCTGAACTGGTACCGGGCGCGGTTCTGGTAGCGCCAGAAATAGGCTTCGCCATGAGAGAAGTCCTGAAACCAGCGTTGTTCGATGCGGAAGCGATGATCAAAATCCAGGTGCATGCGTGTATGCCGCAACGAGAGTTGCTGAAAGGCGCGGTGTTCCAGGAAGGCATGTTCGGCGGGAAAGTCGCCGTAACGCGCGTTGCGAGTCCAGATGTAGCCCACGGCTACCTGCGCGTGAGGAGAAAAGCGGTAAGCCGCGGCTTCGCGGAACACAATCTGATGCGCGGTGGCAACGAAGGTGGTTCGGCGGATTTCGGCTTCGCTGATGGCGCTCCATCCGCCCGCGATGGGGTGGTCGCCGGCGTAACTCCACCAGGTGTTGAGATTGTGGTCGACCACGGAAGAGCCGGCAGGCTGCGCGGCGATGTCACGGCCAGCGAGGAGGGCGAGAGCCGCCACGGGCCAAAGCTTCCATCTCACCGGAGCTTCCGCCGCAGGTAATCCAGGGCCCACTGCGCGGCCCGCGCGCGCACGCCGTTGCGGTCGCCAAACAGGCGGTAGGTTGCGGCTTCGGGCTCGCCCGCTGGGCCCGCGAAACCAATGATCACCGTGCCCACGGGCGCGCCGGATTGGCTCTCGGGACCTGCCTCTCCGGTTACCGATAGCGCAAAGGTAGAACCAGTCCGCGCACGCGCGCTGGTGGCCATGGCCTTGGCGGCCTCTTCGCTCACGGATGTGTGTGTCCGCAGCAGTTCCGCGTCCACGCCTAGCAATCGCGTCTTCATCGCGTCGCTGTAAACCAGGAAGCCGCCGAGATAGTAGTCCGAACTCCCTGGCACGGAGGTGATCCGTCCGCCGAGCAATCCGCCGGAGCAGCTTTCCGCCACGCATAAGGTCGCGCCGCCGGCGCGCAGCATGCCGCCGGTGACGGTCTCCAGGTTCGATCCATCGCGCGAATAGATGCGGTCACCCAGCAGCTCTTCGATCGGGGAGCCCACGGCTGCCAGCAACGCTTCGGCTTCCTGCTCCGTTTCCCCGTGCGCACGCAAATGAATCTGGATATCGCCGGCGCCCGCCAGGATGGTCGTGACCGGGTTCTCGTAGGGCTTGTAAACCGGAGAGATGAGCTGGTCGAGATCCGATTCGCCCATCCCGGCCACGCGATATAAGCGGATGCGGATGACCCGCACGGGCAGCTTCCCGCGCAGCTTGGCGGCGCACTGGCCCGTGAACATCGCCTGCAGCTCATTCGGCGGACCCGGCAGTAGCATCAGCACTTTGCCTTCGCAATCGATCCACTGTCCCGCGGCGGTGCCGCGATCGTTCGGTAAGGACTCGGCGCCTGCGATGAGGAACGTCTGGCGGCGGTTGTTATCCGCCATCTTGCGGTTCAGGCGCTGGAAGCGTTCGAGCAGGGCATCCAGAAGATCCTGCCGGAAAACCAAACCGCGCCCCAGCGCTTCGCTAGTGGCCTCCCGAGTGACATCGTCTTCGGTGGGGCCCAGGCCGCCGGTGAGGATCACAAGGTCCGCGTTCTGTAGCGACTGCCGGATGGATTCGGCCAGCAGCTTGCGGTCATCGCCCACCACCAGCTTGCGGCGCACTTCCACGCCCAGTGCGTTCAATTGATCGGTCAGCCATAGCGAGTTGGTGTCGATCTTATCCGCGGTCAGCAATTCCGATCCCACCGCGATGATTTCAGCGTTCGCCATGACTCGCCAGCCAGTTTACGTGATGCGGTATCCCGCGATGCCCACAGCCACGCGATAGAGCGCGCTGTTGGTGGCCACGATCATGTCTGTTCCGGGAGAGAACGCCAGGCCGACGATGCCGGGGCCGGACAGGAAGAGGTTCGCTTCCCTTGCGGGCGTGATGCGCACCACGCCGCGGCGTCCCCGGAAGGAAGCGGCCGCGTACACATTTCCGTTGCTGTCGAAGGCCAATCCTTGCGGCCGGCCCAGGCCGCGATAGTACGTTTCCACCTGGCCCGCGGGCGAAATGCGCTGCACGGTATCGAAGCTGGAAGTGGTGGGTCCGGCGACATACAGATATCCGTCTGGTCCCCATGCGAGGTGATAAGCGGAAATGGAGGGTTCGATGGTGGCGAAGACGTAAATCTGCCGCTGGCGGCTGACCTTGAAGATGGTACCGCTGCGGTCACCCACATACATGTTGCCGCTGGCGTCAAACACAATGCCCGTGGCCACGCCCATGCCTTCGACATACACGGACGTCGTGCCGGCCTCGGATATCCGGTAAATCGTACCATCTTGACGGCTAGAGACGTAGAGCATGTCGTCCTGATCCATCGCCAGGCCGCTGGCGTTCACAATTTCGCTGACGAACGGAACGGACTGGCCCGTGACGGCATCCACCTGAAACACCGAAACCGGAGTCTTCTGTCCCCTGGTCCCACTGAACGTCGCGTAGATATTGCCGCGGCGGTCCACCGCGGGATTGGCGATGGGATGCAGGCCATCGGCGATCCGCACGCCGACGTGGAGATTCCGCGCGGCGCTGCTGTCTCCGTTTCTGCCGACAACAATTTCGCCGCTGGGGGCGCCCTCCGGGACGCGCGCGATCAGGAAGGAATCGGAACCCACCACCAGCGGGGCCGCCGTCGTGCCAATGGTCACCGTGGGGCTGCCTCGGCCGGCGAAGTTCTTGCCGTGGATCTGAAATTCACCTCCCGGAATCGCCGCCGGGGGCGAGACTTCGAGGATCTGGGGACGGGAATCGGCGGACTTACCAAGGGCCATAGGAAACGGGACGAAACAATAGAGGAGCTAATAAAGATTGAACCATCCGGCGGCAAACATTACAAGCGCGCCGTATACGCCGGCCATCGCATCGTCGGCGACAATACCCAGCCCGCCGGGCAAACGTTCCATTCCGCGGATGGGAAACGGCTTCCACATGTCGAAGAGCCGGAACAACATAAACGCCGCCAGCCAGCTCTTCCAGTTGAGGGTTGCCGCGCCGGCCAGGGTCAGCCACTGGCCCACGACTTCATCCACGACGACGATTTGTGGATCTTCCAGGCCACTGCCGCGGGCGACGACATGGGCGGACCACACGGCGAGGGGAAACAGCAGCATCGCCATATACGCGAAGCTGCCCCACTGGACGCCCGTGTAGTGGTGCACGACCCAGGCGACCGCGAGGGCCGCCAGCGATCCGGCGGTCCCCGGCGCCTTCGGTGTGTATCCGGCGCCAAACCAGGTAGCGATAATACGTGCCAGTGCGGTCAATCGTCTTCCTCGTGGTGAAGGCTGGAATCGGCGGGCTCGGAGATCACGTATTTTTCCGACGCCCAGTTACCCAGATCGATCAACCGGCACCGTACGCCGCAGAAGGGCATTTCCGGATCGTCAGCCTGCACTTGCTTCTCGCAGATGGGGCATTTCATGCCTTGATCAAATCGGCGATCTGAAACAAGCGTTCGCGCGGTGGCGCGGCCCGCGGCTCGTCGAATAATTCGCCGGTCAATTCGTAGTCGTGCGTTTTTACGACGCGCATGGCGCGAAATTCGCCGGCGCGCAAGGGTTGTTCGCCGGGATCGGAAATGTAGCAGACGCCGTCAATATCCGGCGCTTGCGTGGAAAGCCGGGCCTGCCAGACGAGTTCGGACTCTTCCGTGGGGCCCTCCACCAGCACGCGGAACTCCTGGCCCAGGAGAGTGCGGTTCTTCGCACGTGAAATCTTCTTTTGCAGGCTCATCAGCTTGCGCTTGCGGTTGTAGATGGTACGCGCGTCTATTTTGCCGTCCAGCGCGAAACTCTTGCTGGTGTCCTCGTCGGAATAGGAGAACACGCCCAGGCGATCGAACTTGGCGGCCTCCACGAACTGGCACAGCTCTTCGAAATCCGCATCCGTTTCGCCAGGGAAGCCGGCAATCATGCTGGTGCGAATGGCCACGCCAGGAATGGTCTTGCGGATGCGTTCGATGAGCTTGAGGAAGATATCACCATTCGCCCCGCGCTTCATGCGTTTGAGCACCGCCGCGCTCGCGTGCTGCAGGGGCATGTCGATATACTTGACCAGCGAATTATGCGCGGCGAGCGTGTCCAGCAGCTTCTGTGTGACTTTGTTAGGGTACGCGTAGAGGAAGCGGATCCACTTCTCGTGCTGCGTCTCGATCTGGGCAAGGCGCGCCAGCAACTGCGCCAGGCCGTCTTTCAGGCCGAAGTCCTCGCCGTAGCAGGTGGTGTCCTGTCCGATCAAATTAATTTCGCGGATGCCTTGCGAGAACAGGCGCGTGGCTTCCGAGATCACGGACTCAAAGCGGCGGCTACGAAACGCCCCGCGATAGTGCGGAATCACGCAGAATGTACACGGGTGATCGCAGCCCTCGGCGATCTTGATGTAGGCGTAATGCTTGGGCGTGGCCAGTACGCGCGGAGTCAGGTCGTGATACAGGTAGGCGTCAAAAGGATTGCCTTGGGGTTCCACGCCTTCGCACAGCGCCGTGATGCGCTCCAGCTCGTTGGTGCCAATCACCGCATCCACTTCCGGCATATTCTGCGTGATTTCGCTGCGATAGCGTTCCACCAGGCAGCCGGCGACGATCAGCTTCCG
Source organism: Bryobacterales bacterium (assembly GCA_009697505.1). GTDB lineage: Bacteria > Acidobacteriota > Terriglobia > Bryobacterales > Bryobacteraceae > Palsa-187. The sequence goes on along the minus strand of SHUD01000007.1, from coordinate 20,597 downwards.
CGCGCGGCCGGTCTTTTTGTATTCGGCCATCTCCAGGATGGTGTCGACGGATTCCTGCTTGGCCGGGTCGATGAAGCTGCACGTATTGACCACGATCACGTCGGCGTCGGAAGGGTGCGGAGTCAACTCGTGACCGCCCGCGGTGAGCTGGCCCATCATCACCTCGGTATCGACCAGGTTCTTGGGACAGCCTAAGCTAACAAAACCAATTTTCAAAGTCTTTGTTTCCTAACGCACTCTCTTAATTTTAGATATGGCAATTCGACAGGCCGCGCTTTTCCAAGTACTGCTGATGATATTCTTCGGCGGGCCAGAAAGCCTGAGCGGGCGTAATCTCGGTCACGATGGGCCGGGGGAAGCGAGCCTGCGCGGCATCGCGCGAAGTTTTTGCCAGCGCTTCCTGTTCCGGCGAATGGAAATAGATGGCCGAGCGATACTGAGAGCCTACGTCCGGTCCCTGCCGGTTCAGCGTCGTCGGATTGTGATTGTTCCAGAAGACTTCGAGCAGGTCGTTATAGCTGATGACCGCCGGATCGAAGCTGACCTCCAGGGCTTCGGCGTGCCCCGTGCGGTCCGTGCAGACGGCTTCATAGGTGGGGTGATCCATCTTCCCGCCGGTGTAGCCCACTTGCGTGGATTTCACGCCCGCCAAACGCCGGAACGTGGCCTCCACACCCCAAAAACAACCCGCGGCAAATGTCGCCTTCTGCATGTTCCTATTGTAGCGGCAGGCGAAACGGCTACAATGGTCGGCTTGAAGCTTCGCGTCCGCAATCTTACGAAAAACACAGTTCTGGCCGACCGCGCCGACATTGCCGACACCAGCGCGACTCGCCAGCGCGGCCTGCTGAAACACACGGGTCTGGCGGACGGGGAAGGCCTGTGGATCGTTCCCTGTGAAGGTGTTCACAGTTTTTTCATGAAGTTTGCCATTGACGTCGTGTTCATCAACAAGAAAAGACAAGTGACTAAGGTCCGGCGCAATATGGTGAAGAACCGCATCGCGCTCAGCCTGCGCGCTCACTCCACCCTCGAGCTGCCGGTGGGGATGATCGACAAGTCCCAAACGGCGGCCGGGGATCAGTTGGAACTCGAAAAATACGAGGGTTAGCCCGCTCCTAAAGTTGTTCGTCTAGGATTAGCGTCTCCAAGCCTTCCACGCGCCGGAAGATCTTGTCGTTGGAAATGAAACCTTGGGCTCCGGACCGGATCGCGGTGGCCGCCTGAATCGCGTCGGGTGTGCGTAGACGGTGGCTCGCGCGGAAACGGGCCGCCATGCGGGCCATCTGCAGATCCGGCGGGACCCACTCCAGATGTGAATAGGTCGACAGTAGACCGAAATAAGTATCTGCTTGCGAATCATCGGCGCCCTGGTAGGGCAGCGTCAGTATTTCTGTCATCGTGATCGTGGAGGTTACAGCGGTGTTGCCAGGCTTCTCGAGCCAGGCAAACACGCGGCGCGCCAACGCCACGTAACGGGGATTCGCTTCTAATTCATAGATGAAAATGCACGAATCGATCGCCACGCGGCGGTGGCGCCGGAGGAACGCGTCTAATCCCAACTGCTCCGTTCCCTTTCGATGTATCCCGCTGGATAGAGCCCGTGTGCGAGCCCGCGAATCGCGGCCTCATAGGATTTTGGCCTCGGGAAAAGAAGCAAGGTGCGGTCCCTCACAACGATTTCGATCTTGTCGCCGGCCTTGAGACCTAAGGCCTCGCGCGCCTCGCGGGGAATCACGATCTGGTTCTTGGACGACAACTTAACGGTAGCCATTGAGCACCTCTATGCTTTACATTTTAACAAAAAGTAAAGGACTGGCGTCCGCTATACTGAAAGTGTCAGTCCCATCCGCGGTCCGACTTTTAATTCCAAGTAATGCTTTCCATCAACAACGTAACTATGCGCTACGGCGCCCGCATCCTGTTTGAGGATGTGACCACCACCTTCCAGGCCGGCCGCCGCTATGCGGTCACGGGTCCCAACGGCGCCGGCAAATCCACGCTCGTGAAGATCATCACGGGGGAGATCGAGCCGACTAAGGGCGCCATCGCGCGGCCTAAGAAAATGGGCGTACTCAGCCAGGATCAGTTTGCTTTCGACGCTTTCCGCGTGATCGATACGGTGATCATGGGCAACGCCCCGTTGTGGGCCGCGCTGCAGGAACGGGAAGTCTTATACGACAAGGATCCGGAATCGCTCACCGAAGAAGACGGCATGCGGCTGGGGGAACTAGAGGGCATTGTTGGTGACGAAGGCGGCTACACCGCCGAGAGCGACGCGGCTGTGTTACTGGATGGTCTGGATATTCCCGAGTCACTGCACGAGCGCAAGATGAGTGAACTGCAAGGCGGCCAGAAGGTGCGCGTGCTGTTGGCCCAGGCCTTGTTTGGCACGCCTCCGCTGCTGCTGCTGGACGAACCCACCAACAACTTGGATCTGGATTCGGTCCACTGGTTGCAGGACTATTTGATCCGCTACGCCGGCTGCCTGATCGTGATCTCACACGATCGCCACTTCCTTAACGAAGTTTGTACCCACTGCGCGGATATCGACTACGAAACCATCATCATGTACCCGGGCGGCTACGACGACATGGTGTTGCAGAAGACGCAGATCCGCTCGCGTATCGAAGCGCAGAACGCCCAGCGCGAGAAAAAGATCGAGCAACTGAACGAATTTATCCAGCGCTTCTCGGCCGGTACGCGTTCCTCGCAGGTCACTTCGCGCAAGAAGGAAGTGGAACGCCTGCAAACGTCGGATCTGGCGCGCTCCAACATCGCGCGCCCGTACATTCGCTTTGAAATGAAGCGCCCCTCCGGCCGGCATCCGCTGGTGGTCAAGGGGCTGACGAAGGCCTACGAGGAAAACAGAGTGGTTACGGAATTTTCGGCCAGTGTCAGCCGGGGCGAGAAGATCGCTCTGATGGGCCGCAACGGGGCGGGGAAGACCACCATGCTGCGGTCGATTGTCGAAGCCGGATTCGCCGATTCGGGTAGCGCGGAGTGGGGCCACGAAGTGTCCGTGGGCTACTTCGCGCAGGACCACCGCGAGACGATTCCAGATGGCCTCACGCTACTGGAATTCCTGCACGGCTTCGATCCGCAGGCAGCCCAGGAAGAGCTGCGCGGGCTGCTCGGGCAAATGCTGTTTTCCGGCGACGATGCGCTGAAGAAGACCAACGCGCTTTCCGGCGGCGAGGCCGCGCGCATTATTTTTTGCAAGCTGATGCTGGAAAAGCCCAACGTCCTGGTGCTGGACGAACCGACCAACCACCTGGACCTGGAATCCATCAACGCGTTGAACATCGCGCTACAGCGCTATGAGGGCACGGTGCTGCTGGTCACGCACGATCACGATGTGATCGACGAAGTCGCGACCCGCATCTGGCACTTTGACCACGGCCGCGTCGAGGATTTCCAGGGACCGTACGAAGAGTTCACCAGCCCCGCCAAACAGACGGTGGGATAGCCGCCAAGTCAGCGGAACAGCGTGAGCCGCTTCAAATCTTCTTCTGTCCACTGAGCCTGCGACTCGATCATTGATCGAAGAGTCTTGATCGTGAACGTATCGCCTGCCCCGTCGGTCGCCACGGTCACTCGCCTCCCGTCGGGGTGGTGGTAGCGCTGATGAGATCCTTTTTGGCGGACGTAATGGAAACCATCCCGCGTGAGCGCCGCGATCAGTTCTCGGGCGGTCAGCGACCGAAGGCCACTATAGTCGACGGCCATGGGCTAGACGGTGACTGCGATGCGGGGCTGGTCGTGGGAAACCTCTTCAATCTCGACGGCGTCTTCCGGACCTTCCGGCAGGGCCTTACCTTCTTCGGTGAACTCCTGGACAATCATATGAATCACTTCATTGATGTTAGAAAGCGCTTCTTCTCTCGTGCGTCCAGACGTTGCTCCGCCCACGCCCTCCAGGGCCGGACAATAGGCGTGCCACGCCGCATTGCCCTGGGAGTCTTCGTCCGGTTCCACTACCACTTTGAAGCTATACGTTTTCATAGGCGCGATTTCACACCAGATTCGGTTCCGCTTTCAGTTTAGGCGCGGAGTGCACACTCGTCAAACAGTGCCGCGCCAAACCTACGTGGCTGAATTCGCACTCTGCGCGAGGCGGTCAGGCGGATTTCAGCGCCACCGAGTTCAAAGTAGCCCGTTATTCCGCATCCATTTTCAACAGCTTCTTCAATTTTTTGACTTCCTGAGGGGTCAGCGAGCGGTAGCGGCTGGGCGGGACGTCCAGCTCCAGAGACCCGATCTTGACGCGGCGCAGCTTTTCCACCAGCTTGCCCAGGTGCTTGAACATGATGCGGATCTGGTTCTGGCGGCCCTCGGTGATTTTCACTTCGTACCAGGGGTTGGTTCCGCGTTTGATGCGCTTCAGCTCCGCGGGGGCGGTTTTGCGGCCATGCATGGGGATGCCTTCGCGGAACTGCTTTTCCTGCTCCTCGCTGAGCTCGCCGGTCACTTTCACAACGTAAACTTTCTGAATGTGATTGGCCGGGGCCATCAGGCGGTGCGCGAGTTCGCCGTCGTTGGTGAGCAGCAGCAGGCCCTCGCTGTGATAATCCAGACGCCCGACCGGGAACACGCGTTCCTTCACGCCGCGCATCAGGTGCATCACGGTCTGCCGCCCTTCCGGATCGGACATGGTGGTCATGCAATCTTTGGGCTTGTTCAGCGCGATATAAGTGTGGTGCTTGGGCGCGCGCAGCAGGTGGCCGTCAACCTTGATGTGGTCGGTTGCGATGTCGGCCTTGCTGCCGAGTTCCGTGATGGTTTCGCCGTTCACCGTCACGCGGCCTTCGACGATCAGTTCCTCGGCTTTGCGGCGTGACGTCACGCCTGCTTGCGACAGGAGTTTTTGCAGGCGCTCTTTAGGCATTCACCGGTCCTGCCGCGGGCGCCGCCGCGTCCGGCGCTTCTGGCTCCAGCGGTAGCTCCGCCTGCGCAACCTCTGCTTCAGTCTCACCCTCCGGCTCGGCCACCGACATGCGGCCCAACTCTTCGAATTCCTTGAGTGTCGGCAACTCGCTCAGATCCTTCAAGCCGAACTGCACCAGGAACTCTTTGGTGGTCTTGTATAAAATCGGCTGCCCGACCACTTTCTTGCGGCCGGCCTCGGCGATCAGCTTGCGGTCGAGCAGCGTCTTGAGCACGCTCGCTCCCTGCACGCCGCGGATTTCCATGATCTCGGGCGTGGTCACCGGTTGCTTGTAGGCGATGACCGCCAGCGTCTCCAGCGCCGGCAGAGACAGTTTCAGCGGCGGAGTGAGTTTCTTGACGAACGCGCGCACGGCTTCGTGATGCTCGGCCTTGGTGGCCATCTTGTAGCCGCCCGCGATCTCGCGGATGCTCAGCCCATGCCCGGGCTTGGCGTATTCTTCCAGCAGTTGGTTGAGCACCCGCTGGATCACGTCCAGCGGACGCTCCAAAGCGGCGGCCAGTTGCTGTGCCGAAAGAGGCTCATCGGTGATGTAAACGATGGCCTCCAGGATGGCCTTCAGTTGGGTGTCCTGGCTTTCGGCGGGCCTTTCCTCGGTCAGTTGGGAAACGTCGATTTCATCCATGCTTGCTGATACCCCCCGCCTACAGATACCCTTCGTTAATCACTGTCATCGTCGTTTCTTGCGCGAACACTCCGTCAAACCCTTTCAGCCGCTTTAAGCCGATTTCTCCGAACGCGTCGGCCTGCGTCAGCCCCACGGCTTGCAGCTTGACCAATTCCAGCAAGGCCAGGAACAGACAGATCATGGCCCGCCGGCTCTTCTGGCGTTCGAACAGCTCACGCGCGGAGATCACGTCATTACGCCGTTCTTTTTCGAAAATGGTCCGCATGTAGCGGATCATGTCCGGCACGGAGACGTCTTCCTGGTCGATCTCATAAACCGGCCGGTTCTTGGCGCGCTCCAGCACGCCCTGGAAGGTCTTCACCAGATCGTGCAAGGTGACCGCCAGGCCCGGAGTGCCATCGTCTTCGGCGCGGAACTCCTCGATCCGCGGATTCGACCACACGGCCTCTTCCACCACCCGCTTCTGGTGCAGCATTTCGGCGGCGGACTTGAAGCGCTCATGCTCCAGCAGACGATCGACCAGTTCCTGGCGCGGGTCATCTTCCGGGGAGATCTCCTGTAGTGCGGGGTCGCGCGGCAACAGCACTTTGGACTTGATCTGGATCAGCGTGGCCGCCATATAGACGAACTCGGCGCTGAGCTCGATGTCCATCTTCAGCGCGTGCGTCATGTATTCCAGGTACTGCGAGGTGATCTGCGCGATGGGGATGTTGTAGATGTCGATCTCCTGCTTGCGGATCAGGTCCAACAGCAGGTCGAGCGGTCCATCGTAATGCTCCAGGTGGAAATTCAGCGGCGGCGGCACAGAACTACAGGATAGCAAGGGGTCCATCTGAGACGCCAAGCGACCGCTTGGCGCGGCATCGGGCTGTTTCGTGCCTGGTCATCAAACGCCTTCACCTGGCGTCCGAAGATAGCTGAGGCCCTTCCCGAAATCCTGAAAACACCGGCAATTTCTGCCTTCGAATTCAGACTTGACGGTTTCTAGAAAGCGCACATCACGTCCAATGAAACACCGGGACGCCTCTGGGGTCTTCTCCATATCCAACAGTACTGAAGTGTAAATGATGGAGTCTACTGGATCGAGCCCCAGACTCTTCTGAGCAATCGTCGCGCCGGATAGAACTTCCAAATTGAAAGTAAGCTAGCGCGAGCGGGAAAGCACCTGTTTCATTGCTTGTTGAATCGCGTTCAGTTGCTCGCCACTCAATTTCGCAAGCTCACCGACAGTTCGCTCCCATGTCTCCAACCGTGGCTCCGCAGGAGCCGATCTTCTCAAGCGGGAGTGCTCATTTTGCAGTTCGGTGCCGAGAGACTGGCGTTTCTTCCGCCAACCCTCGACGGTGTGTATGGCCTCAAGCAATGAGATCTGCGGAACGGCCAGAACGACCTTCGACTCTTCAGCCAGTTGAACGATGGCGCCAGTAGCGGAAAAATCTTCTTGCCGAAGGCCGAAGTCGATCAGAAAATTCGTTTCAATGTAGGCAATCACGCCACGGCTTTCGAATGTACAGTTCCGTTGCGGACAGCATCCAAAAACCCAATCGCTGCTAGCGTGGATTCCGGCTCTCCGGTTCCAGTCCGCCATCCTGCTACAAGTTCGTTGAGCCAATGCAAGATAAGAGTTTCCACCTGGAAACCATATAGGCGCTCTTCGGCTGCGAGATCAGGGAGATAGCGGCGGATGACGGGTTCCATGGAAACGACCGTCGGCTGTTCTTCGCCGTCCCGCCAAATGAATGCGACGTCTTGCGAAGCCAGCATGAAGCATCGTGCAGGTCCACCGCTGAGCCGCATGTACGCGAGACGCAGCCGTCCGTGGTCCACCGAAAGACCCAGTTGATTTTTCACTTCGATAACCGCAATTTGCTTGTGGTGCGGTCCCTCGATCAAAACGTCGGCTTCGAATCGCATACTCTTCTCAAGCTATCACGGGCCTCTTGCGACTCGCTTCCCGAGCACGCATTCCTTCCCGCCTGACATCGACCAACGAACGTTGCACGCGGCCGGTCTTAGCTGAACATGGCCTGGTCGATCTGTGCCGGCGAAAGGACGCGAATGCGACGGTTCTTTGAGTTCCCTATGGCAGGTGGCGGCCGGCACCCGGGTTCTTGGTTCCCGCGAAGATCAGCGTCACGTCCGCTGTTTTCGCGGCCTCATTGACCTTGGTTTCGGAGCTGGTCGACCCCAGGTCGTCGAACATGGCCTGGGCTTCCTTGAGAAACGCGTCCGGAGCTTCCGGATCGAACGGCTTGCCCTCCCGTGTGCCCCACTGCTTGCGGACGGCTGGCTCGCCGTAGAGATCCAGGCCACGAATTTCCAGCTTGCCATAGGTGTAGATCTCGCCCGTTTTCACGTCCACCACCAGATCCACCGTCTGTTCCTTGTCATTGACGGTGCGGTCCACGCGCGATTCCGCATGCAGGTATCCTTTGCTCTTGAACTGGTGCGTGATGCGATCCACGCCTGCTTTGATCTCGTCGAAGTTCACCACTTCGTCTTTGCGCCACTTGGCGAGGGTGTCCAGGTCCTTAGCCTGCCTGGTGGCCGCGCCCGCGTAACGCACGTTGCCCAGTTTGAACTCGGGCCCTTCTTCGATGGTGATGTCGACGGCGACACCGACGACGTCCGCTTCCTGCGATGGCGCGGCGGTGATCTTCGGAAAAGCCACGCGCAGTTTGCCGCGCGCTTCAAACAACGGACGGATATTCAGGTCCAGCAGGCGGCGCACCGTGTCTTCCGAGAATTCCTTGCCCACCGCGACGCCGGAAAACGTGTTGAACAACTGCGTGGCGGCCAGCGACTCATTTCCCGTGAAATGGATTTGGGAAATGCGAGGGCGGTCACCAGCCGGACGGAACAGGATCATTGGCGGCCCAGGCAGATCGTAACTCAGCCGCCCAAGCACTTCGATCTTGCCTTCCAGAAATTTCGTTAGCACTCCGTTGTAGCGGTTGAGAACCTCCGGCGTGGCGGGAATTTCGTCCGCGAACAGCGTTTCCTGCTGGCGCAGCAGCGCACGCAGGCGATCACCGGGGGCGGGCAGGTCCGCGAACCGGAACTGGTAAAGCAGCGCGACTTCGGCAACGTCAAAAGTCGCATCGTAGCCGTTCTTCTCCGCACTGGGCTTGAAGGCGTAGCCCACGCTCTCGAATCCGCCGGTTTCCATCAGGCGGTCCCGCGCGGCGTCGAACGTTTCCTTGCTGACTTGTTGACCTGGTTTCAAGCCCGCCGCATTCATGATCTGTTCCGCGGTGAAGTGGTGATTGCCTTGGACGATCCAACGGATCAGCGGATAGGGCGCCGACGGAGACTGCGCGCACAGATGCGCGTACACGAGCAAGAGTGCCGGGAGCCACGCGCGCATACGTCTATTCTACGCGGCTCCCCGGCGGGAGGTTTCCTACTGTGCCGGAAAAGGCCTTACGAACCGCGGGGCGTCGCGAAGCGTGTAGTCCGGCGGCACCTGGAACAGCATGGCCGCGGGCTCGGCGCGCGACGTGTTCCGCAGCGAATACGTCATCGTACCCATGCGGGGATCGCTATGCGTCGATTGCACAATCACCTGCAATTCAGGGGACCGCCAAATTTCGTCGGCGATCTCGATCGGCCTTTCGTTGCCGATCTGGCCGGCGGGAATCGTGATGTTGTGGCGCACGCCATCGGCGGAAATCCCCTCGATGACTTTCGATCCCAGTTGCTCTCCCTGGGGGCCTGTGCCGGCGCCCGCTCCCGGCGCGCCGGGGCCGTGCCGGAAGAACATTGCTTGCGGTGCGGCCATGGCAACTCCCGCCGCCGGAGCCGGTCCCTCAAAATGCCGGATGAATACCTGTCCTCCCTCCTTGGGTGGCGCGGGAAGGTCCATTAGTTTGCCTGGGGCCATAGGCGTATGCGGGAGTTTGATCGCGATCTTGTTTTGCACGTCGAGCGAATAGTTCACTCCCGCCACTGGGTCGGAGATAAAGATGGTCTTGGGCGGCACTCCTTGCGCGGCGAAGGGGCCGATGGCAGGCAAGGACTGCTCCCGCCGCTCCCGCCCCTGGCTATCGCGATACACCACAGCGGTGGTCTTGTGGACAATGCGATTTCCGTCGGCAAGCACCTGCACGTTCTCGGTCGCCGCCTCGGCCGAATACGGCGCGTTTTTCACGGGCGCGCCGCCCACCAGCTCACCCGCGACGAAATTGAACGTGCCGCCCATGCCGGCACCTACTCCCATCGCCGCCATCCCGATGGGGGCCGCGCGGGTGAACACTACGTCCTGCTCCTGTTGGGCCAGCAGCGGGGACGCCGCAGCCAGCGCCATCATTGCCCACGTTCCCATTTTCATTTTTACTCCTCCTTAATGCATATCAGATTTCACGAACCGGATGGCCCGCGGCAGACCTTCTTCGCCCACCAGGACGTCGGCTTGAATCAGATCTCCAAGGTGATCTTCAGGCACCGGCAGACCCACCGAGCGCATGACCCCGGCCGGCAACTCCACGCGCAGCAGTTGGCCACGATCGAACGGTAGCGCCGAATCCATCCACGGGAAAAAGCCGGTTACCGTTTCTCGCGGGCGCTGGCGGCTGCTCACGTTGGAGCGCCGGACGCTCTGGGGCGCCGTCACCACGGCCGGAGCCGGCTCCACGGCGATTTCAGGAACCTGCGGACTGGGCGCCACCACGGGCCGTTGTACTTGTAGCGGCCGATTCGTCAGCGGGAATACTGCCAGCGCGAGGCTCGCGGCAGCCGCCACGGCTACCGCCACCCGGAGCCGCCGGCGCCGGGACCGATGCTTGCGGAATTCTCGAATCAGCAGCGTTTCCGTTTCCGGTGCAGCCTGCCTAGCTTGATCGCTCCCGGCGAGCGCCCGCAACGCCTGAATCACCCGGTCTTCGCTCATGACAAACTCCTGACCGCATTCGCTTCCAGTTTCCGTCCGTCCAATTTTTGAGCCAGCAGCGCCCGTCCACGGCTTAATCGCGAGCGCACGGTTCCCACCGGGCAGTCCAGCGCAGCGGCGGCCTCTTCGTAGCTGGCGCCCTCCAGATCGAACAGCACCACCGCTTCGCGATACACCAACGGCAGGCTCAACACCGCCCGGCGCACGGATTCAATCGTTTCCCGACGCGTCAAATCGTCGAGCAAATCTTCGTCGACGGCCAACTGCTCCAACGCCGCATCGGCGCCAATTTTCTCCAGGCGCCGCGGAATCAGGTGCCGCGCGATGCCGTACAGAAACGGCAGCAGAGGCCCGCGTGCCGGATCGTAACGGTTTCCCCGTTCGAGCAGCGCCAGAAATACCTCCTGTGTGACGTCTTCGGCAAGCGCCGGATCGCCGGACATGTGCAGCGCAAAGCGGTAAATCGCGCCTTGCCGCGCCCGGTATAGGAGGCTGAAGGAATGCTCATCGCCGGCCAGCGCCTCCGCGAGCCATTTCTCGTCGCTTGCCATGTCTACTTGATATACCCGGCCGGACGCCGGGAAGTTCCAAAATTGTGCGCTTGGTCCGCGCCGCTCCCGGAGGTATGATACGGGCAGGAAGATTTGTGGTCCGCCGAGTTCTCAGTTGCGCGTGTTTGCTGGCAGGTCTGGCTGGCGCGCAGGACCGCCAGTTCCCGGCCGCGCTGGGCGCGGGTATTCCGCCGCTAGGCCCCACGTTTCCGCAGTACGGTGCTCCGCAAGCCGCACCGATAGCGCCCGCTCCGGGTCAGCGGGCTCCGATTTATTGGGGAGGCTATGGCGCGTATCCGGCGGTTTACGGCTACCCGGCCGTACCAGCGCCTCCGGCAACCAATGTAGTCGTGGTGGAGCCCGCGCCTATGCCCGTGGCGCCCCCGCCGCCGCCGGCTCCGATCCGGTCTTCCATTCAGGAGGTAAATCTTCCCCCCAGTAGTGAGCCGCCCACGTTTTTCGCGATCGCACTGAAAGACGGCACAAAGCTGTCGGCCGCAGCCGTATGGGTGCAAGGCAGCGATCTCCGCGTTGTGGACGCCGAAGGCGCGAATCGCCGTATTCCGCTGGCCGCCGTGGATCGCACCGCCACGCGCGAGCTGAATCAGGCCCGCCATCTCAATCTGCGGCTGCCGCCGGCGCCGTAGCTGGAATTTTGTTTCTTTCGGCTGCGCCTCTCCGTTACAATGCAAGAGTTAGTCTGGAATGGAAACCCCTGTCAGCCGTCCCCGCATCGACCCTGAATTTGCCGTATTCCCGTTGGCGATCCGGAAATCGAAGATTCACCGCTACGGCGTCTACGCCCAGGAGCGCATCCCGGCCAACCGCAAGGTGATCGAATACACCGGCGAACGCATCAGCCGAGCGGAGACCAAACGCCGCGGCAACGGCGAGTACACCTACCTGTTCACTCTCGATAACTACTGGACTCTTGACGGCGCCATCGGCGGCAGCGGCGCGGAGATCATCAACCATAGCTGCGAGCCCAATGTTGTCGCGCGCATCATGAAAGGCCACATCATTTACCTGAGCCTGCGCGAAATCCAGCCGGGGGAAGAACTGCTGGTGGATTACAACTTCACCTACACGGGGGACAAATCCAGGTGCGCGTGCGGGGCCAGAAGCTGCCGGGGAGTGATGGAGAAGCTCACGCCCAGGCTGCAACGTGAACTCGAAAAATATCGAGCGGCCCGGGATGCGAGAGCACCCCGAGCCGCCCACAAGACCAAGTCAGCAACCGCTTAGTTGGCTTTGAGTTCCTGAAATACCTGGCCCACGAAGCGATCTTCGGTGGGGCCGCCTTCCGGTACACGCGAGTTAAACTCGCCGGCCGGCTTGGCGGCGACCGTGTCGGTCTCGCTCTTGCCCTGCTTCACCAGATCGGACACTTTCCTCTGCACGCCGAGCAGCACGTCACGGTGGGCCATGACGGCCGCGCGATCCGTGATCGGTCCATGTCCGGGAACGACTTTGGTGTTCGGTCCGGCCAGCGCGACCACGCGCGCCAGGCCGTCCGACATGCCGCGCAGAGAACCACCGTTGGCGCGATCGATGTTGGGGTATCCCACCGAACGGAAAAAGTCGCCGGTCATGATCACGTCATTAGTAACAAAATAGATGATGGTGTCGCCATCGGTGTGCGCCCGCGGAATCCCGATGACGCGCACTTCCTCGCCGTTCATGTTGAAGGTGAGGCTGCCGGTATAGGTAACCAGGGGGAGTCCAGCGGCCGGCATGGGCCTGCCGGGCTGGCCGTTAGGCCCTGGATTGGGATGCGCCAGGCGGTTGCGCAACTGGGGCCGCGAGAAGATGGTGACGCCCATCTTGCCGAAATTCTCGTCGCCGCCGGTGTGGTCGCCGTGCACGTGCGTATTGATCATGAATTTGATCGGCGCGCCGCCGGAGACCGCTTTAATAGCGTTGTTAATCTTTTCGCTTAAGGGAGCGAACTGGCTATCCACCATGAACACGCCGTCGGGTCCGGTCAGGATGCCGATGCGGCCGCCCTGGCCGTCCAGCGTGTAGAAATTGTTGCTGTGCTTGGTGGTCTTGATTTCGACTTTGCTGAAGTCGGGTGCACCTTGTCCAAAAGCCGTCAGCGCGGCGGTTGCCAGCGCCGCGAGAATCCAATAACGTTTCATGTTACCTCCTGTGTCGTCCTGTATCATATCAAGTCCGTCCGCGCGATGTGGTTTTCTATCGGAATTCTTTGGATTCGGGCAGCCTGGGTGCTACACTCAAGAATTCGGGCTGTGGCGCAGCCTGGTAGCGCGCTTGCTTGGGGTGCAAGAGGTCCCGGGTTCGAATCCCGGCAGCCCGACCAAATTCCTCAAAGACTTACAGCCTGGCGTGGCTTGAAGATACATACGCAGGAAGGTGGTCGGAACTGGGCGAACTCTAACGGTGCCGCTGTCATGAATTTGTATCTTGATGCAACTCGCAGTTTGGCCGGCACGCGGGCTGGCAATTCGGACACGAACTCCCGCTGGGCCGGTATTTCCACTTTCCACCCGTGATGCCACGGAAATGTTGTTAAGTGAACAGTATTGGGGCTAGCCTGCATTTCTCACACGAGATTGCTTACGGAGGAGCAGATCCCAACGTGGAGCGGGCTTTAGCCTGCGACGGGGACTTGAGTCCCCGGTTCGAAGTGTGGTTATACCGCTGCGGAGGCTGAAGCCTCCGTTCAGGCTAAAGCCCGCTCCACGCTGGGCCCCGGTATGGCTCTTTCTGATCTACCTTGGGACGTTGTGAGTAATGCGGGCTAGAACCACCAGCTCAAGCTCCGACGATCTGCACTCCGATTCCTTGCGGGTCTTTGATATGAAACCCCGCGTCGAGGTTTTGTTCCGGATTTGCTCCGCGCGCTTTGAGTTCCCGCGTCACGGTTTCCTGGTTGAACTTCTCGACGCCGATCGCGAAGTGATCCACCAAACCCGTTGGACTCTTGTGGTGGAGAGAGACCAGAGCCTTCCCTGTCCCGAGGCGCACGATTTCGTTGGGCTTGTCCTCACTCACGACGGCGAATCCAAACATCGTCTGATAAAAGGCAATCGAACGCGGCAAATCGCTCACCTGAATGCTCACATGATCGATCCTCGTGCCTTTGATGCCGGCCTCCTGCGCCGGAGACGTGGCTGCCGTGCCACCCGCCGCGGCCAACGTCGCGAGTCCCTGAACCAACTCCCGTCGCGTGAGTGCGCCCTTCTCGAAGCGGCGCAGCAGATTTGAAATCATTGCTTCCATACAGCCTCCCGGAAATTCAGTCTAAAACCGTACTCACGGCGTTCTGTCCGGGAAGCGGACGATGAAGCCGTCCCGGTTGGGCATCCGCACTTTGGGCAGCGTCTGGGCGTTCATGGCGTCGCGCTCACCGATGAGCTGGTTCTGGGACAGAATGTAAGCGGTCAGCGCGTACACCTCTTCGTTGGTGAGCGACCGTGGCTGCTGCCAGGGCATGGCGCGGCGAATGTAATCGAATAGCGTCGTGGAGTAAGGCCAGAAGCCGGCAATGGTCTTCTCCGAGCTCATATTCTTGACCGGCTCGCCGCCCACCAGGCGGGCGCTTGGGCCGCCTTTGCCTTCCGGGCCATGACACGCGGAACATTTTGCCGTATAAATGCGAGCCCCGTCGGCGGGCGTCCCGCTGCCGGGCGGAAGGCCCGAGCCGTCCGGCAGGACATTAATGTCCCAGGCCGCGATCTCGGCCGGACTAACCGGCTTCCCAAGATTCGGCGCTTGCGCAAACACCATCGCCGCGCTCAACACGAACGTGAGCAGAGCCGCTAATCCAGCAGGGTTACGCGTAAACATGCTTCACCTCCCCGCCGCGCTCGACCGACCAACTGACGATGGCATTGTAGTGCTGGCTCGGGAAGGCGGTGACTGGAGGAACTTGCGCGGTTTCGCCGCGCGCCGCCACCAGTTGAGTTCGCGTGGGCTGCGCATAACCGGCCTCGTCCCACGCCCGGCTCTGCAACACCGCGGGTCCGCCGTCCCAGCGCCACGGCGCGCGGAAGCGGGTGAACGCTTTGCTATGCACGGGCTCCTGTAGAGCCGCTTGCGCCCAGCTCTTGCCGCCGTCGGCGGAGACCATGACCTTTGCGATGCGGCCATAGCCGGAGTAAGCGATGCCGGAAATCTCATAGAATCCCGGCCCCTTCATCGCCAACCCGGGCGAGGGATGGGTGATGAAGGATTTCACTTCCTGCATGAAATAAAACTGGTATGCCTTGCCGCCCGGCAGAATCGCCGCGTAGGTACGGGATTCGTAGAAGGTCATGCCGGGTCCTTCCGTGAGCTGAATCCGCCGCACCCATTTCGTGTTCATGTTGCCTTCCCAGCCCGGCAGCAGCAGGCGCATGGGATAGCCGTTTCCAGGCATGATCCGCTCCCCATTCTGGTACAGCGCGATCATGGCGTCGTCCATGGCTTTGGAGAGCGGCACGCTGCGGCTCAGGTGTGGAGAATCCCCTCCTTCCGCGATGAGCCACTTGGCCTTCGGATCGATACCGGCTTCATCGAGCAAAGTGGAAAGCGGTACGCCGGTCCATTCGGAACAGGAGACCAGGCCGTGCAGCGCCTGCACACTGGCTTGAATCGGCTGCGGCGAAAAGAGCGGCGCGCTGTTGCCGCCGCACTCGACAAACGCCATGCGCGACACCATCGGATAACGCGCCAGCGTGTCCAGCGTAAAGACCAGGGGCTGCTTTACCAGTCCGTGGATCACCAGGCGGTGCTTGTCCGGCTCGATGTCGGGATCGCCCGCGTGGGAAATCACGAAGTGCAGGCCGTTCGGCGTGAACGTACCGTTGATGAGATGGTGCGGCGTGCGTGCGTGCTGGGTACGCGGCTCGCCTTTGGGGTTGCTGAGCGTTCGCACAACATCTTTTTCGAAGCGGGATCTGGAGCCGTAATCGGGAACCGTTGAACCCGGCACGCGGCTCCACGCATCGTCTGTAAGCTGCTGGCCGAGTGCGGACGGAAGCAGGGTGTAACCCGTCATGGCTCCCGCCAGCGCAGCGCCACCGCGCAAAAGCGCGCGCCGGTGCAATAGGCCGTTGCCGGCAACCGCTTGCAGATCTGTCAGTTCTCGCTTTATCCGGTCACTTGGCGTCTTGTTCATGGCTGTCCTCCTCGCTGCACCGCGCCGACACGGTCGAGTATACACCCGGCCGCCGTCCCTCGATCGCTGTCAACTGCGATTGACCGGGGAATGCCGTGCCGGCTTCGCGGATGCCACAGACGCCTTCCCGGTCTTCCTCCTGGTCCCCTCTGGCGCCGCGCGTTACTTTCCAGAAGTTCTCGGCAATGGCGGAGGAAGCGGAGCGGGGTCCAGATACCCGCGGGTCCCGTCGGGACGGATGGGACCGGGGCCGAACCCCAGATGGTCGCGGTCCACGTTGTTCTCGCTGCAGGCGTATTCGTGAACTTCTTCTTCCGGCTTGCCGGCCACCCAGCTTCGCGAATAGGTAAAGGGCTTGGTGTAGAACTTGGGGTCCTCGATCCGTGTGTCCACGTGGAGGTGGTCATAGTCGGGACGGGTCCAGCGTTCCACCACGTGCAGGGCATCGCTATGCGGACTGCCATTCTCGTCGGCCCAGACCTGCGTATCTTTGAAGCCGATGGAATCGATCACCAGCGTGTCACCCTCCCATCTTCCGAGTTCCTCGCCGAAGAACGAGGGGTCGGGATCTTCGCTGTGCTTGCGCTTCGCATCGATCGGAATGAGACGAAAATAGCTGTACCAATAAAGGAATGCCACTTTATTGGCGCCCTGCAGCACTTCAAAGGGCAAGCCGCTGGCGTTGTGCCGCGGGATGCCGCCGGGAATGCACAGGCTCTCCGGGTCAATCGTGGCGGTCGTGTTATGTTTCCATGCAGCCTCGCCGGCGGGCGTGAGCGGGAGCTTGAGTCCGGGAAGGTCCTTGGCGATATTGCCCACCGGTTTGGTTTCGCGCGTACCTTTCCAATACCCGCTCAAATCCGGATGCCCGCCGGCCGTGCGTGGGGCCGGCTTCGTGGACTTGAAATCGGGCACGGTCAGGCCTTGCCCGGCGGCCGTGGCGGAGGCCAGCGCGAAAATCAGGACGCCGGGCGCCACCCCGGTCGCGAGCGCTTTCAAGAGGCGGTAAACTTGCAGTTGCACGGTGAAATCTCCTCTCAGGGGATACAATAACACCGTCGAGGGAAGCGATATGCAACTGAACCTGGCGGCCTTCGTTACCGGACTCGGCCTATTGGCCTCCGCGCCGATGGTGGCCCATCATTCGTTCGCGGCGGAATTCGACGGCAACAAGGCCTTCCGCCTGGAGGGCACTCTTACCAAGATTGAGTGGACCAACCCGCATTCGTACTTTTACATCGATGTCAAAGACGGCAAGGGCAACGTGGTGAACTGGGCGTGTGAAGGCGGCGGCCCGGGCGCCCTCTCCCGCCGCGGGTTCAAGCGCGGAGACATAAAACTGGGAGACAAGATCGTGGTGGACGGGTATCTTGCCAAAGATGGTTCCCACCTGATCGACGCGCGCCGCGTGACGCTGCCGGACGGGCGTACGCTGTCTGGCGGCTCGGAGGGCGATGGCGGCCCCGCGGGCAGGTGAATTTCGACCCTCCGCTGGGCGCAGTGACTCACCGAAGAAGTGGAAGAGTGGCCGGCCAACCGGACACTATCCTGCCAACCCACGCCAGAATGAGACTCTATTGACAATTCGCAAAGCTGCGCGCAATGGGAGCTCTTTGCCCGTCGACACCCG
The DNA here is from genome assembly GCA_009697505.1 of Bryobacterales bacterium. Classification (GTDB taxonomy): domain Bacteria; phylum Acidobacteriota; class Terriglobia; order Bryobacterales; family Bryobacteraceae; genus Palsa-187. Next base: position 2,827 of record SHUD01000007.1, on the reverse strand, counting down.
GCGCTGAAGCTCGCCGTTGAAGTTCAGTAGGAAGATCACGTGGTAAATTGTATTTGCCTGATGGGTGAGGCCTGATGAAAACTTTACGCACAATCGCGGCATCGGCGTTGCTTGCCGCCACAACAAATTTATTGCCGCTTCTTGCTCAGCCCCAAACGCCCCAGCCTACGGCGCCTTGCGGGCCGGTGAACGGATGGAATCTTATATGTGGCGCCCAGAATCCCGAAGATCTGGTTCCTATTCCGGGCACACGCTGGCTCATCGCAAGCGGCATGAAGGCCGGCGCCGGAGTCAAGCTCGTGGATACCGCTGCCAAGACGGCTCGGCCTTTCTACACCGGCCAACCCGCGCAGCAGCGTCCGGACAAGAAGCTGTTTCCGAATTGCCCGGCGCCTCCGGACGCCAAAACCTTCAACGCGCATGGCCTCTATTTGCGCCGCGCACGGGCATCGGGACTTTACATGCTTTATGCCGTCAACCATGGCGAGTTGGAAAGCATCCAGGTTTTCACCATCGATGTGAAGGGCTCGGAACCCTCCTTGACGTGGACCGGGTGCGTTCCCATGCCTGAAGGAAACAAGGCTTACCCCAACCTCGGCTCCCAGGCGACAGTGAGCCGCGTGGCGGCGAACTCCGTTGCGGCTTACTCGGATGGCACCATCATCGCAACGGTTCCGCAGCGTCCTGGGACAACCAATGTACAGCGACTCAGGGGCGAACCCACGGGCGATGTAGTCGAGTGGAAACCCGGCACGGATTCATTCCGTGTGCTTCCGGGAACCCAGCTTGCCGGCAACAATGGTATCGAGATCTCGCTCGATGAAAAAGAGTTCTACGTAGTCTCGTTCGGTGCGCATACAATTGTCGCCTTTTCGCGACAGGACCCGCGCAAGCCGTTGCGCCAGTCGCAGGCGCCCGGATTCATGCCTGATAATTTGCGCTGGAGCGGTGACCGGCTCATCGGGGCCGGACCGATGTATGACGAACCAGCCTGCGGGGGCACGCGGCTTGCGGTAGTCGACAATCCGGTCCTGACCAGCTGTCATCGCGGTTTTGTGATCGCTCAACTCGAACCCAAGACCATGGCGTGGACCATTCTGGCCTATGCGGAGCCCAATCCGGCAGTTTCCGTTGTCGCGACCGGCGTGCTGATGGGCGACACCCTCTGGATCGGGGCGGCTTCGGCCGACGCTATCGCTTACCGCCCTCTACCGCGTCCCGCCGGTGGCGCACGTTGATTTTGGGGAGAATCGGGGGTCGCTAGAAAAGTAGCGGAAGTGTAGCCGACCAACCGGAAGTTGACTTGATCCTTGTCTCCTCGCGGCGATTTGAATTTTTGGACGCTACGGGGTGCGGCACGTGGCACACTGGCGTTGGAGACTTATGTCGATCTTCATCGTCCAACTCGGCACGCCTCGAAAACCCCGCGAAGGTTTACGGCTCGGTACGGTACGGCGGCCTCCGCGTGGCGTTCCGAAGTCTGACTTCGCCCGGCTCGACTACTATGACGTCTGGTTCCCCAACTTGTCGCCCAGCGCCGAATTGGTGAAAGAAGCGCTGGGAGCGGCGGACCAGCGAACCTGGGCCGCATTCAGCCGAAAGTTCCGGCGGGAGATGAGCGAGCCCGATCGGAGCCGGGAACTGGACCTGCTGGCGGCGCTATCCCGTCGACGAATCTCTCGCTAGGCTGCTACTGCGCGGACCAGAGCCGCTGCCACCGGTCCGTATTGCGGGAACTTCTGGCGGAGCGTGGCGCGGACGTGGTCTGAGACGGCGTAATCTGGACACGGCCGGGTTGTGGAAGAGTGGCCGGCCAGACCGGACACTGTCCTGCCATCCACCTCAGTAGCATTGAGTTACCGGGCCAAGTGACGACCGGATAGAGTGCGGTCTACGGCTTTGGCGCGGGCGGATCGAAGCGCCGATTGCTCGCGCTAGCCGGGTGCGGATCGCCGCGGTGGCACGTGTAGCAGGTCACCATCTGGTTCCCCTGCGGGAAGACGCCCGTGCCGGGAAAATTGGCGTTAATCTGCCGGACCAGCAAAATCATTTTGCGCGCGATGTCCTTGCGCGGGTTGACGTCGGTCTGCAACGGCTTGTCGCCGCCGTGGCAGTAGCTGCAATCCACGTTGAGCGCGTCGCGGAATTCGCCCATGAGCGATTCCGCGCCATGCACCCGCGTTTCCACCGGCAGCAACTTCAAGCTCACTCCAGGATTCTGCGGGGGAGGCGGCAGGCCCATCGAGTTACCCCGGTTGTAGAATTTTTGCGGGGCCTTGGTCTCCGGCTTGGCGTTGCCCCGGTGGCAGGTACTGCAATCGACTTCATGGTATCCGTCCGGGAACACCCCGGCGCTACTCGGGAAACTGGTGTCGATCAGCCGCACCATGGAGATCATCTTGCGCGCGATATCTTTCTTGGGGTTGGCGTCGGAGGCGAAATCGCCCTGCACGTGGCAATAGGTGCACTGCACTCCCAGCGCCGCGTTGAAGTTCTGCATGACGAAGCGCATGTCGGAGGTAGGCGCCATGAGTTTCAGATTCTTCGACGCCGGCGGAGCCGCGCCGCCGCCCGGTTGCTGAGCCAAGAGCGAAACGGACACAAGAAGCAAAGAGATGAACAGGTACATGGCGAAAGCTTACAAGGATCTGACCTACAGTTCAAGCCCCCCCCTGATCGGGTGTCGCTAGTATGTGATCTATCCGGTTGAATTCACACATGAACTGTCCGCTTTGAAAAAGCGGCGGGGGAAGCTAGGGGGTGGACACCCCTCAGCAATACTCCGCGGCGGAAACGGAGCGGATGATGAAACTGCAAGACGTATTAC
>SHUD01000006.1 GCA_009697505.1 Bryobacterales bacterium | reverse complement strand
ATCTACCTTGGGACGTTGTGAGAAATGCAGGCTAAAGGCAATGCTGTTCACTTAAGAACATTTCCGCTCGTTTCTGTTTCGGAAATGCCCGCTGCGAGGACGCCCGAAGGGCGCCGCCGCGATAAAGTGAACAGTATTGAGGCTAAAGGGTCTTCAACGGGGGTCTCTAAAGGGTCTCCAACGGGGGTCTCTAAATAGATGCGGCGGGGATGCCGATGGAAGACCAGCCATGATTATGGCCGCCCATCTTCCCTATCACACCGGAGCGCTCACGCGTAGCGTGGGCAAGAGTATTCTTGCGGTTTGGAAACGGGAGTTCTGAGTGCGGAGACGTCCGGCGGTCCTGGTTTTATTTACGGTGGTGGTCCTGCTTGCGCTCCTGCAGGGGAGCCGGTTCCTGTTGACTAACGACGAAGGCATCCTGCTGGAGCCGGCGCAACGCGTCGCGGCCGGCGCCCATCCCTACGTGGATTTTTTCGGCTACATGAGCCCGGGCAGCTATTGGATCCAGGCGGCGTGGTTTAAGGCCCTGGGTGTTTCGCTGTGGGCGGGACGCCTGCCGGTCATTGTGGATTTTGCTCTCCAATGCGCGCTCCTGTTCTGGCTCACGGCGTGGCTGGCGTCGCGGCGGGCGGCGCTGGCGGTGGTGATTATCTTCACCGGCTTTCAGATTGCGGATCCAACTTTCCTCACCGCGCAACACCGTTGGGACAGCGGGACTCTGGCGCTGGCGGGAATTTGCCTGGCGATCCGGTTTCCATCGCATCGCGGCCTGCTGGCGAGCGGTGCGCTGCTGGCGGCCGCGTCCTGGTGTACTCCTTCGATCGGACTTACTGCCGCTGCTTTGGCCGTGTGGCTTTTGTTGGCGGGCGAAAGAAGACGGCTGCTGCCGGCTTTTCTCGCGGGAATGGCGGCGGTGACGGCGGTGGCGGCGGTGGCATTGGCGTTGCAAGGTTCCTTCACCGCATTCTTCCAGCAAATGCTCTGGCTGCAGCGCAACTATGCGACGGTCAACATCATGCCGTATGGTTCGGTGATCGGCGGCTACGGCCGTTTGCTGGAAGACACGGCCGGGATGGAGCGGATCCTGCGCATCCTCTTTGTAGGGTGCCTCGCGCTGCCCGCCGTTTTGCCGCCGCTGGGACTACTGCTGTGGTTGCTGCCTGGCGTTTCCAAGAAAGCCCCCGCCGAGCTGCGGCCCGTCGTGCTGTTGCTGCTGATGACGACGGTCACGTTGGAATTGAGCGCTTTCCCGCGGGCGGATCTGTTCTATCTCGCCTTTGTCGCGGCGATTCCATATGCGCTGGCCGCCGCGGGGCTGGCACACTTGCTGACCCTGCGCGCGGGCGCGATCCTGGCCTTTACATTTATCCCTCTGGCGGTGCTGTTCTCACTCAACAACTTCATTGGCGCCTGGGACGTGAGGCCGGTGGCTTCCCCGGTCGGCAGGCTCCGCGTGGCTTCCCATGTTGCTCCCGAACTCAGCAAGCTTCTGACGCACGTCCGGCCCGGGCAATCTTTGTTCGTCTATCCCTACATGCCGGTTCTCTATTTCGTGACCCAGGCCAGCAATCCCTCCCGCTTTTCGTTTATGAACCCGGGAATGATGACGGCGGACGATGAGTCCAGGGTGCTGGCCGATCTGCGGGCTCATCCGCCGGAGTGGCTCTTGAATTTGCCCTTGTCTCAAGAAGAGTTCCTGCGCATTTTCCCCAACGCCAACGGGGTGAGCGAGCGGTTTGCGACGCTCGAATCCTGGTTGGAGAAAAACTATGCGCCGGTCGAGCAGGCTCCCGTGAATATCAATGGTTATCAGCTTTGGCATATCCTAAAGCAAGGAGGCTAACGTTGACTACAAAAATTCTGGTTTTCGCGGCGCTGGCGTGTCCGCTTTTCGCCGCCGATCAGCTTGCGACCTTCTACGACTCCGAACTATCGCGCGCCGAGCGCGAGGTCACCCGTTTGGCCGAGGCCATGCCGGCCGATAAGTACAACTTCGCTCCGACGAACGGAACCTTCACCGGAGTGCGCACCTTTGCCGGGCAGGTCAAGCACATCGCCACCTACACGTATCAACTGGCCACTTCGGATTTGAACGAGAAGCCGCCCGTCGATATCGGTAAGGACGACAACGGGCCCGAGTCTCTGCAGACCAAGGAACAGATCCTGGCCTACTTGAAAGGCGCCTTCGCGATGGCGCACCGGTCGGTCGCGAAACTCACTGAGCAAAATCAGATGGAGCCGGTGAAGTCGATGTACGGCGAGCGCATCCGCCCGCGCGTCGCCACCATGACCACGTATAGCTGGCACTCCTTCGATCACTACGGCCAGATGGTGGTCTACGCGCGCATGAACGGCGTGGTGCCCGGACAGGCTCCTCCGGCGGCTGCCGCAAAGCGATAAGGGCGCGGGGAGCGGTTGTGAGTTCCCTCGACGACATCATCGACATATACAAGCGGGACGTTGACCGGACTTTGGTGGACGCCAGTCTGGCGCGTACCGTCGAGGAGCGGATTCGCGCGCCTGAGGATTTCGAGGCGTTTCTCGAAGAACTGCGCGCGCAAGTAGCGGGGCGGCGTGACACGATTCGGTGAGTTGCTGCGGGGCGCTGAGCGTGGCGGGCGTGGATTACATTCTTGTCGGTGGAGTTGCGGCGGCGGCGCATGGGTCCGTGCGGGCGACGCAGGACGTTGACATCGTCTACCGCCGCGAGCCGGAGAATCTGAAAAGGCTGGTGAACGCGCTGGGCGCCTTGCAACCTTATCTCCGCGGTGCGCCGCCAGGACTGCCTTTCCGCTTTGATACCGAAACTCTGGCGCAAGGATTGAACTTCACCCTGACTACCAGCCTCGGGTGGATTGCTCTGTTGGGGGAAATCGCAGGAGGAGGGAAGTTTGAAGACCTTGCCCCTCACGCCCTCACCGTCGAGGTCTTTGGCGTGAAGTGCCTAATCTTGGATCTTCCTTCGCTGATTCAAACTAAGCGCGCGATGGGAAGAGCAAAGGATTTGGAAGCTGTTGCGGAGTTGGAAGTCATCCGGGAGAGAATGCAGAGAAGCTAGGCTCCGGCGTAATCTTCCATGGGCGGGCAGGCGCACACCAGATTGCGGTCGCCATAAACGTTGTCGACGCGATTGACCGGAGCCCAATACTTGTCCAGCGGCGACGTTCCTTGCGGGAAACAGCCTTCGCGGCGTGAATAGGGCCGCGTCCAGTGATCGTCGGCCAGATCGTGAACCGTGTGGGGCGCGCGCCGGAGCGGGGAATCGGCAATGGCAAACCGCCCCTTTTCAACATCGGCAATTTCGGCGCGAATGGCGATCATGGCGTCGCAGAAGCGGTCGAGTTCGTGTTTGGACTCGGATTCCGTCGGCTCGATCATGAGGGTTCCGGCCACCGGGAAGCTCAACGTCGGCGCGTGGAAGCCGTAATCGATGAGGCGCTTGGCGATGTCCTCGGCGGTTACGCCGCAGGCTTCGGTCAGGTGGCGCGGATCCACGATGCACTCGTGGGCTACTCTGCCGTTTTCGTTTTTGTAGAGCACCGGGAAGTGAGGGTCGAGCCGCGTGGCGATGTAATTGGCGGACAGGATCGCCACTTCGGTAGCCAGCTTGAGTCCTTCACCGCCCATCATTAATAGGTACATGTAGGAAATGGGCAGAATCGACGCGGAGCCGTGAGGCGCCGCCGAAACCGGGCCCACGGGAGCTGTACCGCCGTCGAGAACCGGATGCCCCGGCAGGAACGGCGCCAGATGGGATTTGACTCCGATGGGACCCATGCCGGGACCGCCGCCGCCATGCGGAATACAGAACGTCTTGTGCAGATTCAGGTGGGAGACGTCGGCTCCGTAGTCGCCGGGCCGCGCGAGGCCGACCTGCGCGTTCAGGTTCGCGCCGTCGAGATACACCTGGCCGCCGTGGCGGTGGACGATGCCGCAGATCTCGCGGATTTCCGCCTCGAAGACGCCGTGCGTCGAAGGGTAGGTGATCATTACGGCGCCCAAGTTGGCCGCGTGCTGTTGCGCTTTGGCCGCGAGGTCCGCGAGGTCCACGTTTCCGTGGCCGTCACAGGGGACCACGACGACTTCCATACCCGCCATGCGTGCCGAGGCGGGATTGGTGCCGTGCGCCGACGATGGGATCAGGCAGACGGTCCGGTGATGATCGCCGCGGTTTTTGTGATAGCCGCGAATGGCCATCAGTCCGGCGTACTCGCCGTTGGCTCCCGAGTTGGGCTGGAGTGATACGGCGTCATAGCCGGTGATCTCGCACAGCCGGCGCTTGAGGTCGTCGAAAAGGAATTGATAACCGCGGGTCTGCGCGGCGGGAGCGAAGGGGTGGAGCGCGCCGAACGCGGGCCACGTGATGGGCAGCATCTCCGTGGTGGCGTTGAGCTTCATCGTGCACGAGCCCAGCGGAATCATGGCGCGGTCCAGGGCCAGATCGCGATCGGCGAGCCGGCGCATGTAGCGCAGCATTTCTGTCTCGGAGCGATAGCGGTGGAACACCGGATGCTCGAGAAACACGGACGTGCGCGCGAGGGCCGCGGGCAAGCCTTGTTCCGGTGGGACATCTCTGAACTGGAAGGCGCCGCCAAAAGCACGCCAGACAGCTTCGACAATCCCGGGTGTTGTCGTCTCATCCAGCGAGATGCCGATCCTGCCCGGTTCGATCACGCGCAGGTTGATTTTTTCTTTAGCCGCCGCGGCGACGATGGCCGCCAGTTGCGGACCTACTTCCACGGTGAGCGTGTCAAAGAACGTCGGGTTCAGGATTGGGAAGCCGAGACGGCGCAATCCCGCCGCGAGCACGGCGGTCTGGCGATGCACCACGCGCGCGATATGCGTCAGCCCTTCAGGCCCGTGGTAGACCGCGTACATCGATGCGATCACGGCCAGCAGAACTTCCGCCGTGCAAATATTCGAAGTGGCCTTCTCGCGCCGGATGTGCTGCTCGCGCGTCTGCAGCGCCAGGCGGTACGCCTTGGCTCCGCGAGAATCCACGGAAACGCCGACCAGGCGGCCGGGCAGGGAACGCTTGTGCTGGTCTTTGACGGCCATGTAGGCCGCATGCGGACCGCCAAAACCGAGGGGAACCCCAAAGCGTTGCGTAGAACCAATCGCGATATCCGCTCCCCACTCTCCTGGAGGCGCGAGCAGCGTGAGCGCTAAAGGATCGGCGGCGGCTGCCGCGATGGCGCCGTTGGCGTGCAGTTTCTCCACCACATTGCGGAAGTCGCGCACGTCTCCCAGAGTGCCGGGGTATTGGAAGATCGCTCCGAAGACGTTGGCCGCATCGAGATCCGTCAGCGGATCGCCGCTGACAATTTCCCAGCCCAGGGGCTCGGCGCGGGTTTGCATGACGGCGAGCGTCTGCGGATGAACCTGCGCGTCCACGAAGAAGAGGTCCGGCTTGGCTTGCGCCACCCGCCGGGCCACGGCCATGGCTTCGGCGGCGGCCGTGGCCTCGTCAAGCAACGATGCATTGGCGATGTCGAGACCGGTCAGGTCGCGGATCATGGTCTGGAAGTTCAGCAGCGCTTCCAGGCGCCCCTGGCTGATTTCCGGCTGGTACGGCGTGTAGGCCGTGTACCAGGCGGGGTTCTCCAGGATGTTGCGTTGAATCACGGCCGGCAGAATGGACCCGTAGTAGCCCGCGCCGATCAGCGACGTGCAGACTTGGTTCTGTTCCGCGATTTCACGCATACGCGCGAGCGCTTGGGTTTCCGAAAGCGCCTCGCCGCTGGCGAGCGGTTGCTTCTGGCGGATAGACGCGGGGACCGTCTGCGCGATCAGGTCTTCGAGAGAGCTGGCGCCGGCGGAGGCCAGCATCGCTTGCACATCTTCGGGGGACGGGCCGATGTGGCGGCGGGAAAATGGGGTCGGGGCGAGCATTCGTATCTCCTATAAACGAATCCTTCGCCCCACCCTGTATGTTTGCCTGAGAACGTTATCCCATCGGCGAACCGGTTGAGCCAATTTTCTTCCAGAGGCCGGTTTCTTTCCAGAGGTGTCAAGCCCCACGGTCCTTTTGCCTGAGAGTTTCCGGGGCGGTTGCTCCTTCGGCTCCGGCGCGCGGCCGGTCTCTCCCGTTGAGGCTGATACTATATTTTGTTTCCAGTTTCAGATTACCACGCCCAAATCAGCGGGGGTCTTCGAGCTCGACTCGCTTCCGGCACGCCCTCATTGTACGGGTGTGCGACGTAGAAGTGCTTCCAGTACCCGCGTTACAGGTTGTAAGATAAAGGTGGCCATGTTTGCCCCGCACCAAAACCTGAGCGATCAGGTCAACCGGAACATCGTCCGGAGTGAGATCGAAGGAGGAGTCGACCTCCGTCACCTGCCGGCCGAGAGCACGCTCGAAGTCGAGACGCGCAATCGGGCCTATACACTGGTGATGCAGTCAGACTGCCACGCGCTGATCTCCGGCCACCCCGAATTCTGCCCCGAGCCGGTCCTGGTCCGCATCAATGGCTCCAACTGGGGCGGATCGATGATCAAGACCGCTTACCTGGGACGGGGCATGCGGTTGGAGTTTTGCCACCCCGCCTTTGACGGGCTGATCGTCACCTCTACCATCCGGGACATCCGCCTGCGCGACCGCGCCGCTTAATTTAGAGTCGCGGGTGAAGGTGCCGGCTCGCCGTCCAGAACCGCGCGAACAATGTTGAGCAGATCCTGTGTCCGCCACGGCTTGTGAATGGCCGCCAAGGCGCCGAGTTTGGAAGCCGCCGGCAGACACACGCCGTCCCAGGCTCCGGACATCGCGATGACCTTGGGTGCGATTTGCCGGTACCGCAAGGCATCCAGCAGTTCCAAGCCGTCGCATTCCGGCATCTGCAAGTCCGTAATCAAGAGTTCGAACTGCATCTCGCGCAGGGCGCTGAGAGCCTCGCCGCCATCGGCGGCTGCTATCGCTATATAGCCGGCCCGCTCCAGCGTGCAGCGCAGGACGTCGCGAATCTCCGCGTCGTCGTCGGCAATCAGTATGGTTTCCTGCATGGCTTTTTCGTGTACGTTGTGCCGGGTTGCCAGTTCCATCTTGCCCCGCAAGTTGGCCTCCGGCAATGGTCCATTTGTACTGTTTCGCTACAATCAGGGAACGCATGAATGAAGTCATCCTGCCCGTTCTGCTGGCCCTGGCCATTGCCATTGTCCTGCTGCAACTGGTGCTTTGGAAAAGGCCGGGTAATGCGAACCTCGAGCAGCGCCTTGCTCAGAGATTAGACCTGCTGAACCAATCGCTCCAGCAGACCGGGCGGGGAACCGGTGACGAGTTCTCGCGCCTGCGCCAGGAACTGGCCGGGCAGATCCAAGCGCTTCGCCTGGATCTCACGCTGGCGCAAAAGACGCAGCTCGATGAGATCCGCGCCACCGTCGAAGCGCGTCTCGAACAAGTGCGCCAGACCGTCGACGAAAAACTGCAAGGGACGCTGGAAGCCCGCCTCGGCGCATCCTTCAAACTGGTCAGCGACCGCTTGGAGCAGGTCCACAAAGGCCTGGGCGAAATGCAGACGCTGGCCTCCGGCGTCGGCGATCTGAAGCGCGTCCTCACGAACGTCAAGACGCGCGGCACCTGGGGCGAAGTCCAGCTCGGCGCACTGCTCGAACAGATGCTCACGCCGGATCAGTACGCCAAGAACGTGGCCACTACCGGGACGTCGGAGCGTGTCGAGTTCGCCATCAAACTCCCCGGCCGCGAGCCCGGCCAGCCCTGCTGGCTGCCGGTCGACGCCAAGTTCCCGATGGAAGATTACCAGCGCCTTCTCGATGCCGCCGAGCTGGGCGATCCCGCCGCCGTTGAAGCCGCCACGCGGAGCCTGGAAGCCACGCTCAAACTCTGCGCGCGCACCATCAGCACCAAGTATTTGCAACCTCCCGCCACCACTGACTTCGGCTTGCTGTTCCTGCCGACAGAGGGCCTCTATGCCGAAGCCCTGCGCCGCCCCGCGCTCGCCGAGACGCTACAGCGCGAGCACCGCGTGATCCTGACCGGACCCAACACCTTCGCCGCGATCCTCAACAGCCTGCAGATGGGCTTCCGCACGCTGGCGATACAGCAGAGCTCGAGCGAAATCATGAACACGCTGAGCGTCGTCAAGACCGAGTTCGCCAAGTACGCCGGCGTTCTTAGTAAGGTGAAAAAGCGTTTACAGGAAGCCGCCGATACCGTGGACCAGGCCGAGACCCGCACCCGCGTGCTGGAACGCAGCCTCCGCGATGTCAGCGTGCCCGCGCCAGGGGAAATTGACGGCTCGCAAATGGAGGTGAATGGACGCGAATGAACCCTAATTTATCGGCGTTCATCCGCGGGCCACTCTCTGCTTTGCATCTCAAAGCGCGGGTAGTCACTCATGAGCTCGGCCTGAAGGGGCCTTTCCAAACCCTTCTCTATAAAGCCGCTAAAAAGCACGGCTGGACCCTCCTACCCGAACTCTCCACCCACTCCTCCAAGCGCGTGGTTCCCGACGGCACCGTCCGCGCTAGACTGAAATCATGAAGCGCCGTCCGCTGCCGCCCGCCAAGACCACCCCGGTCCGTAATACTGCGCGCCAGACGCCGGTGCAACAGTGCGCCCTGGGTTCTATCGGACGTGACGAGGTCGACATCGCCGTCAGCGAGCGTCTGATCCAGAGGGAGAGGCCCATCCCCCTCGCGAAGGTGCTCAAAGAATTCGACCGTGCTACCGGCCGCAAGATGGACCGTTGAGGTCCTGCCCACAGCCCACCGCGCGCTCCGCCAACTTCCAGCCGGCTTGCGCGGCGAGATCCTGGACGCAATGGAAGCGATGCAGGAAGACCCTTTCTCCCTGGCCCAACCCCTGCGTGGCCGAAACGACTACTACCGAATTCGCTTTGGTCTCCAGCGCATGATTTTCCGCGTCTCCGCGGAAAAACGCTCCGTCTTGATTACCCGTATCGCTCATCGCTCCGGCGCATACGCAGGGTACACGCCGCTGTAAGAGATTCGCCCGCGGATGGACGCGGATGAACGCGGATAAGAATTAAACTCTCTGCTACCATGCAAGGAGCCGAGTCACCGTCCCTAAAGGAGGCCCCAGACTGGTAGCAGGCGATCTTGTCAATAAATAGGTAGCGATCATGAAAATTTGGCTCGGAGCGGACTTCGATCCTCACTTGATTCTGTTTGGTGTAAACCTCGACAGCGGGAAGGAGCGCCGCGAGTTTATGGCGCGTCAGTAACCGAATGGCCACGCCGGGCGTGACATGCGCCAAATAGCGAGAAACAAACCCGGCATCCAAATATGGATCAACGAAAAGAAGGTCTTCCTTTGCGCCTTCGATGATCTTGCGAATTTCGTCAAAGTATTCATAGACATTTCCTCTCGGCACGGCGACACTGATAGGACCGAGGGTTTCCATCTGAAGATCATGTTGGGCTTGGCGCAGAAGTATCATCAACTGCCGGAAGCCCCTATTGGCCTCATGCGAGGTATGGCCGTGCAAATGGCTGATGGCGACATGCAGAGATATAGACTTCGGAAGGTCCCATTTTTCGATTACCGCCGATAGTCTGCCGAGCCACGTGAGGTTTTCCTCCGTTTCATGACGAAGAGTTTCTCGTGGGGGCATGCTCCTCAGCAGGTACTCAACCTCAGCGAGTAGTTGTTCATTGGTCATATATTTGCTGTTATGATCGTACGCGATACGCACCGTCGGCTCGTGCGCGGCTACCCGGTAGAACCCCTTGCGGCGGCAATCTCTAAGTGCCCATTGGCCTGTGGGGTCCGTCGCCCCTCCGCCACCCCTGGGCGACCGCGATCTTCTCTGAAGCGGGATGCCTGCACCACCACCCCCAATCACGTGCCGCCGCCGATGTACACTAAAAAGATTCGCCTCATGATAGGACGTCAGAGTATGTTAGTGCGGTGTCTGGCCGGAGCAGTGTCGCTGCTGCTTTTGGCGGCTCCCATGAGCTACGTCCATGCGGCTTCCAAGAAGGTCAAGCCAGCCGCGGCGGCCGAGAAAAAGCCTAAAAAGATCAAGGCATCCCGCAAAAAGAACGGGAAAGTAGCCGCGCTTCCGGCGCGCCCGCCGGCGGACCTCCCCGAAGTGACCGAAGCGTCCTCGGTATGGCAAGGCTGCCTGGACCCGTCCGGCGTCCCTGGACTGGCCTCCAAGCTCGCCATCGAGGAGACGCGGTTGGGATCCCTGTTGACGGATCTAGATGTGCTTCCGCAGCGCCAGAGTGAACCCCAGAGCGAATGCGTCCCCTATATGGCGGCAATCGGTGGGGAAGGCGGCGCCGCTTCCGCCACATTCCAGCGCACGGAGCCAACGGACGGGAACCCACCGGCCGTATCGATTCACAAGAGCGCGGACGGCGTGGTGGCGACTCCCGGAGTCTGCGACTGTCCGGAGCCGTCGCGCCGCGTGCTGACCGTAGCCGTGGCGGACATGAATGAACCATCTCACCCGGTCATGTCCTCCATTCCGCCGAACATCCGCTGGCAACTCGATATTCTGGTACCCCGCATGATCGCCAAACTGGCGCCGGATAACGACTCGTACACGGCCCGCGTGGTCTTGGAACGCGAGATGGATCTCAATATCGACACGGAAGCTGACGCGTCTCCCATGCCGGAGCATTTGGAATCCATTGAAATTCTGGATTCGGTGTCAGGAACCCGCCTGGACGGAGCCTGGTGGGTGGAGCGGCCGGCTGGACCGGGCGTCTTGATCGGCATGGACGGCGTGGTTTATGAGCGTGTTCTGTGGCAGTCGCCGGTGAAATATCGCTACCAATCGCGAGGGGTTGGGCCGCGCACGCGGACCATACGCCACACGGTTTCCGGCGGCAAGACGCCAGACCGCACCGTTCGGGTTCATGGCTACCATCTGGGCGTGGACATGATGGCGGCCAAGGGAACCGACGTGCATGCCGTCGGCGACGCGATCGTTGCTTTTGCGGGGTGGAGGGGCGGCTTCGGCAAGCTGATCATTCTGGACCACGGCCTGGGTTACCAGACCTACTACGCTCATCTGTCGGTCATTCCTCGCGAGATCAAAGCGGGTGTTTCGGTTTCCCGCGGCAAGATGATTGGCCTGGTCGGGTCCACCGGACATTCCACCGCGCCGCATCTCCACTTTGAGGCCCGCAAGAATGGGATCTACTTCGACCCGTTCGACGATTCGCGGGAACCTGAGTTCTGGCTGCTTTCCGCCGACGATCAGGAGCGCCTGGCGATGCGCTTGCTCGCGCCGGCGGCGGAGCAGGGAAGAGGCAGCGCCGTGGCTCAATACCCAGGTGGCCGAACAGTCATCCCGTAACAGTTCCCGCTGCTTGCAAGTGCCATCGCGTGCGATGCAACATCGATATTTTCAACGAGCGGAATCAGTTCTTCGGCCGCTATTCTTTCAACGGATCGTCCGAATACCACCGGCATCAGCGACCCGTTGAGCGGTACCCCGACGAACTGGTTCAACCGGGCCTCTTACACGTTAAATACGCCGCTTACTATCGGCAACCTGGGCCGCAATACGGCGATAGGGCCGGGCATGTATCAGATCGACTTCTCGGTGTTTAAGGAAATGCCCATCCGGGAGCGCTACACGGTACAGTTCGGAGCTGAGTTCTTCAATATTCTGAACCATCCGAACCTGGGCATGCCGAACAACGTGTTTAACGCGTCGCCCACTTCGAGCTTCGGTGTGATCGGCGACACGGGCAACTACCTGTCGCGGAACATCCAGTTTGCGCTGAAGCTGTTGGTCTAGGCACAGGGATTGAGGAGCGCGGCCGAAACCGCGCTCCCGTCCCAGCGGGCGCTCGGAGGAAGACACCCGTTTTGGAATTCTACAATATTTCATAAGGCCGAATCCACTTTTTTGAATCTTGTTGCTGCTGGAGCTTTGGTCGTTGACAAGATTGTGACCTTCGTGTTGTAATCCTCAGCAACTGGGCGCATTGTGTTGAAGTACGCCCAGACCATTAAGGGGGCAGCAATGAGCAAGACCGGTATTCGTCGGGTGTTGTCCAGTTTGGCTGTGGTGATAGCAGTCCTGTGCTTGAGCTCCCGGCTCCATGCGCAGACCGTCAGCGGAACGATCCTGGGAACCGTCCAGGACCAGCAGGGAGCCGTCATCGCGAAGGCTACCGTCTCGGCGAAGAGCGCTGACACGGGAATCACGCGCACTGCCGTATCCGATGAGAACGGAAGTTTCCGCATCGTCAGCGTGCCGGCGGGGGCGTACGAAATCAGCACCACCGCTCCCGGATTCAAGACGGAAGTGCGAACTGGGGTCCAGGTCACCGTCGGCGGCGAGGTGAATGTCCCGTTTTCTCTCACCGTCGGAGCCGTCACAGAGAAGGTCGAAGTCACGGGGGAAGCCGCGCAGGTCGATGTATCCAGCTCCACGCTGGCCGGCTTCGTGAATGCGACGACGATCCGCGAGCTGCCGCTGAATGGCCGGGACTGGCTCCAGCTTACGCTGTTGCAGCCGGGCACGAGTTTTAACACGGGCCAGAACCAACTCGATGCCCGACATGGCCAGCGCGGCAACGGTACGGCAATTTCCATCTCGGGTGGGCGCGTGACCGAGAATTCGTTCCGGATCGACGGTATAGTCGTGAACGATTACGCCAATGCCGGTCCGGGCAGCACGCTGCGCGTGAATATGGGCGTGGACGCCATCCGTGAATTCTCGGTGTTGACCAATAGCTACTCGACGGAGTACGGCATGAGTTCCTCGGGTGTGGTGAATGCGATCACCAAGTCGGGCACCAATGAGTATCACGGCGGAGGCTACTATTTCCATCGCAACAGCGCGCTCGACGCCCGGAACTTTTTCGATGCAGGGACCATTCCGGCGTTCCGCCGCCACCAATACGGTGGTTATTTGGGTGGCGCGGTCAAGAAGGATAAGACCTTCTTCTTCGGGAATTATGAAAGTCTGCGCGAAGTGAAGAGCCTGACGGTGAGCGTGGATACGCTCTCGCCCAATGCCCGTAAAGGCATTCTGTGCAGCAATCCACCTTCGTGCACGTCTACCAAGCAGGTTACCGTGGATTCGCGCATGATACCTTACCTGCCGGTTTACCCGGAGCCCAATGGCGCAGTTGCCGGCGACGTCGGGAAGTTCAGCTACGGGGCGCCGCGGTCCGGCCTGGAGCACTACTACGTGGCCAAGATGGACCACTATTTCTCCTCAAGTACTACCTTGAGTGGAACCTACAACATACGACAAGACAGATGTCACCGTGCCGGATGACTACAATATCAAGGATGCGACGTCTCCCTCGCGGCGGCACAATTTAGTTCTGAGTCTGCAGCACATATTCGGGCCTACGGTCATCAACAATACCCGCCTGGGCTTCAGCCGTACCTTGTCAACATCCAGCAGGGACTGCTGTGCCAGAATTCCGCAGCTTACGGATAAGAAATTGGGCTTTTTGCCTGACCACAATATGGGTACGCTTCTTTTGGCAAGCGTCCTGCCCGCTCTTTACAGTGGGATTGGCGCGGGACTGGGCCCGAGCGGACCCAATACGGCTGGGTACACAACTCCGCAGCTTTATAACGACCTTTCCTGGAACCGGGGCAAACATAATCTGCGCATGGGCTTTGGCTTTGAGCGCATCGATCACAACCTGTTTAACGGCGGAACCATCAATGGCAGTTATACATTTACTTCACTCGAGGGATTGTTAACCGTAAAGCCGGTCTTGTTCACTTCGGATCTTCCCGGCGCCGACCCGACGACCGGAATGCGGATGTCCATCTTTCAAGGATATTTTCAGGACGACTACAAGGTCCTGCCGAACCTGACCATCAATCTCGGGTTACGGTATGAAACGGGCTCGTCTGTTACCGACGTTAATGGAAGGGTCGCGAATCTCCGCAGACTGACCGATGTGGACCCGACGCTCGGCGACCCTTACTATAACCACCCCTCCCGCAAGAACTTCGCGCCCCGCGTTGGATTCTCCTGGGATCCTTTTAAAGATGGTAAGATGGCCATCCGCGGCGGGGCTGGAATCTTCGATATGCTCATCCTGCCCTACAATTTCCAGGGCCGTCTCACGCGTTCCGTCCCGTACTTCGTGGGGGCAAGTTACAGCAACGCCGCGGGTCTTGCAGCCGCCTTCCCGAACCAGATCCTGCCGCTGCTGGGGAAAGCCTCACTGGGCGTGGCGCACGTGGAGCCCGATCCTGGCCGGGGCTACAAGGGTCAGTGGAACCTGAATATCCAGCGCCAGCTCAATTAGGACTATGGCTCTGACGGTGGGTTATGTCGGTGCCTCGGGCGTACGTCTGGTTCGTCCGGTCGAGGATATCGACCAGGTGCCGGGGTACCTGGCGCGCTTTGACACGGCGTCGAACAGCTACCGCTTCCCGATCCCTGCCGGCAATAACCGGAACTTAATTCAACGGATTAACCCGAATTATGGAAGCCTGCGGTCCACGGAATGGGGCGGACACAGCATCTACCATGCTTTGCAAGTGAATCTGGTGCTCAACTACTCTTACGACATCCCGATGCCCGCGGCTATCCGGTCGAACCGGTTTTCCAACACCGTACTGGGTGGATGGTCAATCGGCGGTATCTACACCCGGCAGAGCGGCGGTCCTTACAGCGTGAAGATCGGAGTCGACCGGGCGTTTACGGGGAACAGCAATGCGGGCGGTAGCCTTAACTCGGCGGCGCGGCACATGTTCGTGCTGAACTCCACGTGTACTTCACCGGCCGCGGCGGTCACCGGAGTTATCGGCAAATATCTCAATCTGAACTGTTTCGCGTTCCCGGAAGCCGGGCAACTAGGGAACCTGGGCCGGAACAATCTCACGATGCCCACGTTCCGCAACCTGGATTTCTCCATCTTCAAGAACCAGAACCTGATGGGCGAAAAATTGAAGGCGCAGTTGCGCGTGGAAATGTTCAACGTCATGAACAACACCAATATTCAGCCCCAGTTGCAGACCATCTTCGATGGGAACGGAGCCATTACCTCACAGGCCGGAACACCAACAGGTCAGTTTGGCACTTTCACCACCAACCAGTCCCGCCAGATCCAGTTGGGCCTGCGGCTGATCTTCTGACCGGCGTCGAAATCCAGAGTCCTTACGCCCCCAGCCGCATGAGTGGCTGGGGTGGCGTGTGTTTTGACAGGCGCACGCTCAGTGTGATCTAGTAGAGTTAACTTTGTATCTTTCGTTGGGGGCACTCTCAGATGGTAAGAAACTACGGAAGGATATTCGTGAGCCGAAACAATACTCGCATCACTACGCTCGTACTCGTGTTCGCGGTGCTGCTGTGCGTGAACGTTCACGCGCAGACCGTCGCTGGGACCATTCTCGGAACCGTTCAGGATCAGCAGGGCGCGGTGGTTGGCAAGGCGACTGTGACGGCCAAGAGCGCGGAAACAGGCGTGACGCGTACGGCGACCACGGATGACTCCGGTAACTACCGCCTCGCCAGCCTCCCGGCGGGCACGTATGAAGTGAGTGTCACGGCGCAGGGTTTCAAGACCGAAGTGCGCACGGGCGTGGGCGTAACCGTCGGCGGCGAGTCTTCGCTGCAGTTCTCGTTGACGGTCGGCGCGGTGACGGAAAAAGTCGAAGTAACCGGCGAAATTTCGCAGGTGGACGTTTCGAGTTCCACGCTGGCGGGATTTGTGAATGCGACCACCATCCGCGAACTGCCTCTGAACGGCCGCGACTGGCTCCAGCTAGCGCTGTTGCAGCCGGGCACCACTTTCAATACGGGCCAGAATCAGCTCGACGCGCGCCATGGCCAGCGCGGCAACGGAACGGCGATGTCGATCTCCGGCGGACGTGTCACGGACAACGCCTTCCGCATTGATGGAATTGTGGTGAATGACTACGCCAACGCCGGCCCCGGCAGCACGCTGCGCGTGAACATGGGGGTGGATGCGATCCGTGAGTTTTCCGTGCTGACCAACGGCTTCTCTTCCGAATACGGCATGAGCTCGTCGGGCGTGGTCAACGCCATCACCAAGTCGGGTACTAATGAGTATCACGGCGGCGCCTATTACTTCCACCGCAATAGCGCCCTGGACGCCAGGAACTTTTTCGACAAGACGGACCCAGCCAAAGGGCAAGAGCGGCTTCCCGGTTTCCGGCGCCATCAATTGGGCGGATACCTGGGTGGCGCGGTAAAGAAGGACAAGACCTTCTTTTTCGGCAACTACGAGACGCTGCGCGAAGTCAAGGGCTTGACCGTAGCCATCGATACACTGTCGCTCAACGCCCGGCAGGGGATCCTGACGTCCGGCACGGTTCAACTCCATCCCTATATCCGGCGCATTCTGAACGTCTACCCATTGCCCAACGGCGAGATCAGAGGCGATACCGGTAAGTTCAACTATGGCGCGCCGCGGGCCGGTCACGAGCACTATTACGTGGCCAAGATGGACCACTACTTCTCTTCGGGCACGACCTTAAGCGGAACCTACAACTACGATCTCACCGATGTTACGGTGCCGGATGATTTCAATATCAAGAATGCGTCCTCGCCTTCGCGCCGCCACAACCTGGCCTTGAATTTACAACACATCTTCAGCCCCGCCGTGATCAACAACACGCGACTCGGATTCAGCCGCACGCTGGCGACTTCGGCCATGGATTGCTGCGCTCGAATTCCAGAGCTGACCGATTTGTCACTGGGCTTCCTGCCGGGGAAAACGATGGGTTCGTTGCTGTGCACCTGTTTGCCGGCGGCCTTTAGCGGAATCGGCGCGGGACTGGGCAACAGCGGTGCCAATACGGCGGGCTACACGACGCCGCAGTTCTATAACGACCTCTCGTGGAACCGGGGTAGGCACAACATCCGCATGGGTTTCGGCTTCGAGCGGATTCAACACAATCTGTTCAACGGCGGAGGCCCCAACGGGTCTTTTACGTTCACGTCGATCAGGAACATCTTGACGGGACAGCCGACCCAATATTCATCTGACTTCCCTGGCGCCGATCCCACGACCGGCATGCGGATGTCGATCTTCCAGGGATATATTCATGACGACTTCAAAGTCCTGCCTAACCTGACTATCAACATGGGCGTCCGTTATGAAACCGGCACCACGGTTACGGAGATGTACGGAAGGATCGCCAACCTCCGCAACATTTATGATAGGGCCCCCTCGCCAATTACCGCCGCCTCTTATGCAGCCCCGGCACTGGGCAATCCCTATTACAACAATCCTTCGCGCAAGAACTTCGCGCCGCGTCTCGGCTTTGCCTGGGATCCCTTCAAGGACGGCAAGACGTCCATCCGCGGCAGTGCCGGTATCTACGACATCGTCACCCTGACGCACAATTTCCAAGGCCGGCTTACCCGGTCGTTCCCGTATTTCTTCGGAGGACAGGTATCCGACACGGCGATTCTTGCCGCTGCGTTCCCCAATCGGATTCTGGCGGCGATGGGACCGGGTTCCATTGGTGTGGCGCACGTGGAATTCGATCCGGGCCGTACCTACAAGGGCCAGTGGAACTTTAGTATTCAGCGCCAGATCACCGGGAGCACGGCATTGACGGTGGGCTATGTCGGCGCCAACGGCGTGCGGCTGGTGCGTCCGGTTGAAGACATCGATCAGGTGCCGGGGCACTTGGCAACATTCGATACCGCTGCCAACAGCTACCGGTTCCCGATCCCGCCCGGAGCCAATCCAGCAAACAACTTTTATAAGTTGAATCCGACTTGGGGCAGTATCCGCTCCACGGAGTGGAACGGGCACAGTATCTACCACGCGCTGCAGGTCAACTTTACGCAGAGGCCCGTCAAGGGCTTGTCCTATCAGGCCGCATATACCTGGCAGAAGAGCATCGACGCCGGCTCCAATACGTTTTCGGAAGGCGGCGAATCCGCCAACAGTTCGGGCGCCGCCTGGGCTTTCAACGACAAGATTCAGCGCGGTGTTTCCGACTTCAACCTAGGGCACAACCTGGTGTTCAACTATCAATACGATATCCCGATGTTTGCGCAGGTGAAATCCAACAAGATTGGCAACGCCATCTTGAGTGGATGGGCGCTCGGCGGCATCTACACCCGGCAGAGCGGCGGGTCCTACAGCGTAAAGCTGAGCGGCCCCCGGTCCTTCAGCGGAAACAGCCAGACTGCCGGTATCAACTCGTCAGAGCGGCCGATGTTTGTTCTTGGGCCCAACTGCAGCACCCCGAACTTCGCCACCGGCGACCTCAACGTGACGCTGAACCTGAGCTGCATCAAGTTCCCGGAGCGCGGCCAATTGGGGAACCTGGGCCGCAATACGCTCAGGCAGCGGGTCTTCAATAACCTGGATTTCTCGATGTTCAAAAATATGAAATTCTTTGGCGAGAAACTCTCGGCCCAGTTGCGCGTCGAAATGTTCAACGTCCTGAACAACGTGAATGTCCAGCCCCAGTTGCAGACGGTTTTCGACAGCAGCGGCGCTTTCACCACGCAGGCGGCGACGAACACGGGCTTCTTCGGGACCTTCACTACGAATGCATCCCGGCAAATTCAGCTTGGAATGCGGCTGGTGTTCTAGCCCGCAAGTATTTGGTTTGAACTCTTGGGCCTAGCCGGAAACTTCCTGGCTAGGCCCTTGCCTTTCCTGGCGAGGCCCTTAGGGTCCGCCGGTAGTCTTCTAAGAGTTTTCTAGTCAGATTGGCCTTCCCTTTACTACCCAAAGTAGGTATACTTGAAGGCGCTCGTTTCGCGTCCGGCAGAATGACCGGGCCGCGCAGGAGAGGTGACCCAGAAATGGCAGACATGAAAAATCCGGAAGAAACAACCAAGACACTTTCGAGGCGAGACCTGATCA
This sequence comes from Bryobacterales bacterium, assembly GCA_009697505.1. Taxonomy (GTDB): domain Bacteria; phylum Acidobacteriota; class Terriglobia; order Bryobacterales; family Bryobacteraceae; genus Palsa-187. Next base: position 43,028 of record SHUD01000006.1, on the reverse strand, counting down.
AAGGTGTTATCGCCGCCGGCGCGGTATCCTCCGCCGGTTACCTGTTCCGCTCCTCCGGCGTCCGCGCCGCCCAGACGCAATCGGCGGCGGGTTCCGTCGAACGGCTGGTCACGCTGAACATCAACGGCCAGCAGCGGCCGGTCGACGTGATGAAGCAAGAAACGCTGGCGATGACGTTGCGCTACAAGCTGGGCCTCACGGGCACCAAGCTAGGCTGCGACCGGTCGGAATGCGGAGCGTGCACGGTTCTCATTGACGATGTGCCGCACTATTCCTGCTCCGTGCTGACGCACTCGGTGCGCGGCAAGAAGGTGGTCTCGATTGAAGGGCTGGCCAGCGCCGACGGCAAGCTGCATCCGGTGCAGCAGGGCGTTGTCGACGAGCAGGGCTTCCAATGCGCCTTCTGCATGTCCGGGTTCATCATGTCGGCGGTTGGGTTCCTGAAGGTGAATCCGAAACCGACAAGGACTGAGCTGGCGCATGGCATTTCCGGCAACCTGTGCCGGTGCCAGGACTATGACAAGATCCTGACTGCGCTGCTCAAGGGCGCAGAGAATATGCGGAGAGCCTAAGCCATGCCAACCAACAAGGTCAATATCCCCAACTATCGCCTGCTCGGCAAGAACTACACGACGCCGGACATGGTGGCCAAGGTCACCGGCAAGTCGAAATACGCCGAAGATTTTCGCGCCGAGGGCATGCTGTTCTGCAAGCTGCTGCTGAGCCCGCTGCCGCACGGGCGCGTCAAGCGCATCGATGCCTCCGCCGCGCTGGCCATGCCCGGCGTGAAGGCCATTCTGACAGCGGACGAGCTGCCGCCGCCGGCGCCGTTCATTACCGATGACGGCGTGATGATTCCGGCGGATCCGAGAGCCGAGCGGGGTCTCACCAACGAACCTCTTTATCAAGGGGAGCCGGTGCTGGCCGTGGCCGCCGTGGATGAGCTGACCGCGGCCGAGGCCATCGAGAAGATTCAGATCGATTGGGAGAGACTCCCGTTCGCGGTCGATCCGATGGTGACCCTGAAGCCGGGCGGTCCCAATGCCCGTACGGACGGCAACGTGTGGGTGGTGCCGCCCCCGGCCCCGCCCAAGCCGGGCGAAAAGCCGGCCGGTCCGCCGCTGCCCCAAGTCCAGGACTTCAAGTGGACCGACGCGGAATACGCGGAATTCAAGCAGGGCAAGCTGCCCATGAGCAAGCCGTCGATGGAATGGTCCTACGGCGACATCGAGGCGGGCTTCAAGAAAGCCGACTTGGTGGTGGATGAAGCGTTCGTTACGCCCAACACCAGCCACCAGTGCATGGAAACCCGCACGGCGATGGCCTATTGGCAGAACGGCAAGGTTTTTGTGCATTGCTCGACGCAGAGCACGGCGCAGACCGTGCCTGCCATCGCCCGCTGGCTGAGTATCGATCAGACCAATGTGGTGGTGATCAGCGAATACACCGGTGGCGGCTTCGGCAGCAAGGTGACCAGCGGAATTTCGCTGACCATCCCGGTACTGCTTTCCAAGAAGGTAAACGCTCCGGTGATGATGCGCGTCAGCCGCGAGGAAGAACACTACATCGGCCGCGCCCGTCCTGGTTTCCATGGCCGCATGAAGGCCGGCTTCACCAAGGATGGCAGGCTGGTAGCGTTGGATATGTTCGTCGTCACCGATGGCGGACCGTATGGCCCGCAAGGCGACGCCAACAGCTCCGGCCGTATCGTTTCGCTGTGCTACACGCCGGAGAACATGCGCTGGCGTGGCGTAAACGTGATCACCAACACGCCACCGCGCGGGGCGCAGAGCCAGCCTGGTGGCGCGCAGGGCGTCATGATCATGGAACCGGTCATGAACAAGGCTGCCAACAAGCTGGGCCTGGACCAGGTGGCCATCCGCAGGATCAACGCTCCGGCAGGCAAGGCCGGAATCGGTGGCGCCATCAAGGGCAAACGCGACCACGTTACCAGCGCGTTCGTGCAGGAAGCGCTGGACAAGGGCGCGGAACTATTCCGCTGGAACGAACGCAAGAGTCAGGTCAAGAAGAGTGGCACCAAGGCGCGCGGTATCGGCGTCGCGGTGAGCGCTTACTCCGCCGGTTCGATCGGCTTTGACGGCTTGTTCGTCATCAAGCCCGACGGGAAGATCTACATACAATCCGGCGTGGGCAACCTGGGCACGGAGTCGATGATCGACTCGCACCGCGTGGTGGCCGAAGTGCTCGGCGTGCCGTGGGAGCAATGCGTCGTTACCTGGGGCAACACCGCCAAGCATCTGCCCTGGACCTGCCCGTCAGGCGGCAGCCAAACCATTCACGCCATGACCCGCGCGGCGCATGCCACGGCGATGGACGCCAAGCAAAAGCTGCAGGAAATCGCGGCCATGGATCTGGGCGGGACGCCCGCGGACTACGAAGTCGGCGGCGGGCGCGTGTTCCGCAAGGGCGGCGGCGCGGGGCTAACCTTCGCGCAAGCGGCGCAACGCGCTATCAAACTGGGCGGCAAGTACGACGGCCATGAGGTTCCCGAGACCGTCTCGCGCATGACCAAGGCGTCAGTGACGGGGCTGGCCGGGCAGGGATTGTTGGCCGCGGCCAAAGACAAGTATAAGCGCGACGGTATCACGAATTCCTACGTTGCGGGCTTCGCGGAAGTGGAAGTGGATCTGGAGACCGGCGAGTACCGCATCGTGGATTACGTCGGCGTGGCGGACGTGGGAACGGTGATCCATCCGCGCGCGTTTGGCGGACAGATGTTTGGCCGCACGTCGCTGGGTTGGGGCCACGCCTTGGCTCAGAAGTGGGTCTATGACCAGCATTACGGTGCCCCGCTGGCCAAGCGGTTCTATAACAGCAAGCCGCCGACGATCCTGGACGTGCCGGTGAACAACTTCAAGTGGGCCGCCGTGGATATTCCGGATCCGGAAACCCCGGTGGGCGCGCGCGGTATCGGTGAGCCTCCCGTGGGCGCCGGTGCCAGCGCGGTATTGAATGCTCTGGTGGACGCTCTGGGAGAAAACATCTTCCGGCGCGCACCCGTTACCCTTGACATCATCCTGACGGCGCTCGAGACAGGCAAGCCGGGCGACGATCCGTTGACCGCTCACATATAGGAGAACCAGATATGGCTGTGATTCGCGATGTAATGCCGGCATTTGAACTATTTCAACCGGCTACCACGGACGATGCGCTGGCTCTGCTGGCGAAATATGGCTCCGATGCCTGGGTGCTGGCGGGCGGACTAGATAGTTTCGACTGGCTGAAGGACCGTATCAAGCGTCCCAAGGTGGTGGTCGACATGAGCCAGGCCAGTGGCCTGCGCGGTATCAAGGAAATGAACGGCGGCCTGGAAATCGGCGCGATGACGACGCTCACCGAGGTGGTGCGTCATCCGCTGGTGAAGGAGCACTTCAGCCTGCTGGCCGAGGGCGCCGAACTGGCGGCCTCGCCGCAGATCCGCAATCAGGGAACCATCGGCGGCAACGTATCGCAGGATACGCGCTGCTGGTATTACCGCAGCGGCTGGAAGTGCTATCGCGCGGGCGGCAACATCTGTTTTGCCGACACGCCGACGGCCATCAACCGGGAACACGCCATTCTGGACGCGGACCGCTGCGTGGCGGTGAATCCTTCCGATTCGGCTCCGGCCTTGATCGCCCTGGATGCGCAGATGGTCATCCGCGGCCCCGGCGGCGAGCGCGTGGTAAATGCCCAGGACTACTTTGTGGGCCCGGACATCAACATCATGCGCATGACGGTGTTGAAGCCCAACGAACTGCTGACCGCGATCCGCATTCCGGGAACCTGGGGCGGCGCGAAGTTCTACTTCGAAAAGATCCGCGATCGCCAGGTCTGGGACTTCCCGCTGGTCAACATCGCCGCGGCGATGAAGGTTTCCGGCGGCAAAATCGAGCAGATCCGGATGGCCGTGAATGGCGTCGCGGCGCGTCCGCTGCGCCTGACGGCGGTCGAAAGCGCGGTCATCGGCAAACCGGCCGACGCGGCCACTGGCGAGATGGCGGGTAAGATCGCCATCCAGGGCGCCGTGGCGCTGCGTTTCAACGCCTATAAAATTCCGTTGATGAGAAACCTGGTGAAGCGGGCCATCGGCGGCGTTCAGGAGGCAGCTTGGAAATCATAGAATTTGCGCGAAGCCCGTGGGGGCAGGATGTCCCGATCCACATTTCGTTCACCCTTATTTGGGTGTGTGGAATCGCGGGGCTCGCGTTCCTGATTGGTCATGCCATTTATGTCAAGTTCATGGCGAAGCCGGAAGAGTTCGAAGCTACACTCCCGGAGGCCGCCGCCAAGGTGCCGGCGAAGATTGCCCGGCATTCCCTGGCGTCGCGGTTGTTTCACTGGATCATGGCCGCGGCCATGTTTGCGCTGCTGTTCACCGCGTTCCTCCCCAAAGTTGGGTTTCCTTTTGCGTGGGTGACGTATCACTGGATTGCCGGGCTGGTGCTGACTGCCTCCATCCTGTTTCACCTTATTCACGCCAATTTCTTCCTGGATCCGTGGGCCATCTGGCCTGACAAAACCGATATCGAAGACGCCAAGCGGAGACTGCTGCGGGCGCGCGGAGAAGCGGCTCCGGCGCCGAGGAAGTTCGCCAAATACCCGCTGGAAAACAAGATGTACCACTGCATCATCGTGCTGACCGGCCTCAGCGTGACCCTCACCGGCTTCTTCATGATGTTCCGTGTGAGCACCCCGTTTTTTACCCGTAATCCGTATCTATTTGGGGACATGACCTGGGGTTGGATGTACGTGCTGCACGGGCTCGCGGGCGTCGGCTTGATCGCTTTGATCATGGCTCACGTCTACTTCGCCATCCGGCCGGAGAAGTTCGCGATGACCAAGTCCATGGTCTTCGGCTCGATCGACCGTGAACACTTCCTGGAGCATCACGATCCGAAGCGGTGGGTGGTCACGGAGTCTTCGAAATAATTGGGATTCCGCTCTCGACACCATGAAAACTCTGGAAGACCGCTGTAACGCGATCGAGGAATGCTACGAGTTCATGCTCGCCTACGCGGCGCAAGGGCTCACCACGGAGGCCGGCGACGGGAAAGGCGCGCAGGTCCGCGGCTTTCTGGAACGGGCGTTGCGCGCGCTCGGGGATCTGGCGGAGGCCTACGCGGCGGCGGTAAAACAGGAAGGTCTCGCTCCGGCCGCGCCCTACATGGCGTTTCTGGCTGTGCTGGATCGCGATGCCAAAGATTCGCGGGCTGCCGTTGAATTGGTGCTGGCGCAACCCGCCATCAGTTCCCAGTTGATCGACAATCTGAACGCCTCGATTCACCTGCGCGCGCTGCTGACGGATCTCTTTTTGATTGACGAGATTCTGAAGCTGCATCAGAACGCCCGCAAGCCGGCCGCGGCCAGCTAGGCGATTCCTCATGGTGCCGTCCAAGCAGCTTTGCACGCTTGCATCCCTGTTGCTGGTGGCCTGTGCCGGTCTCCCGGCCCAGACTTCCAAGAGCGTCAGCGTCGCTGTTAAAGAGACCGCTGGAATCCGCCGCTTCGGTTTTCCCGTCAACACGCGCGTTCCGTTCCCCCAGGGCGCACTGGCGAGCCCCGCCAACGCCCGGCTACTTCTGAATGACCAGGAAGTGCCGGTCGAGTGCACGGCGGAAACGCGCTGGCCCGATGGCTCCGTGCAGTGGCTGGCGGTGGATATCGCGGTCACGGTGGGGCCGAAGGAGACGCAGAACTTCCGTCTGGAATACGGACCCGATGTGAAGGCCATGCCCTCGCCGCGGCCGTTGCCGGTGACGGAAGAAGCCGCGTTCATTCAGGTTGGCAGTTGGCGGTACAGCAAGAGCGCGAAGCCGCTGGTGCTGTCGGTGAAATACCGCAACGAGGAAATCGCCACGGGGATGAACGGCATCGCCGTTACCGATGCGGCCGGGGCTTCGCACGAAATTTCCGAGGCGCCCAAAGTCGAGATCGTCAAGCGCGGCCCGCTGTATGTGCTGCTCCGCTACACGGGGAAGATTGCCATCGACGCGCGGTACAGCGTCCCTTACACGATCGAGATCGGCATGCCCAACAGCAAGGCCTGGGCCAAGTTTGCTGCCACCGTCGAAGATCCCGCCAAACGCGTGCGCGAGCTTTCCTTCCACACGCCGGTCACCATGGGCCCGTTCCCCTGGGTCTGGGATTTCGGCACCGCGCGCTGGACTTACGGCCAACTGCAAAACGCCCAAGAGCAGGTGACTCTGACGCAGACCGTGCGGTCGGGTGGAACAGCCGATTGGAACATCAGCCTGGGAGTCAAGAGCAAAGAAGAGTCCTACGAAACGATGGACCGCAGCGCGCCCGTCTCCTGGGTACATTTGCAGGCGGGCACCGAAGCCGTCGCGATGTTCGTGGACGAAGCCGCCCGGCAACCCGGAACCTACAAATTCAGCTTGGGCGGCGACGGGCAGACTTCGTTCCGCTACGCTCCGGCGCAGCCCGGGACCAGGCATCAACTGACCGTATACGAGCACTTCGTGCGCACCCCGGTGCACATCGGCGCGGCCACCAGCCCGTCGGCCGGCCTGGCTCCGCTGGTGGCGGAGTGGGACAAAGCGCAGTACTCCGCCAGCGGGCAAAAGCCGCCGCGCAATTAGCAGGTCTGTGGGGGCTGAAGCCGCCGTCGCGGGCTGAAGCCCACTCCGCCACGAATAGTTACGGCCGCCAGGAGCACCGGAGCGAACCGGTATTCCTGGCGGCCATGAGGTCGCCTATCGCATCCGCGAGGTCTAGTAGACCGCGGTGATGTTCCGCTTGGGAACCTCACCCACGGGGATGCGCGTGATTTCCTTCCGGGTAGCGATGTCAATCACGGATACCGAGTTCTGGCCCGCGTTGGCCACGTAAGCGCGCTTGCCGTCGGGAGTCAGCGTCACCCAGTCCGGGGCCACGCCTACATCGGCGCCGCCGAGAAGCTTCAAATCGGGCAGAGAGTACATGTACAGCGAGCTGTTCAGCGTGCTGTTGACCACCAGGGTCTTGCCATCGGAGGTGACCGCCATGCCGTGAGAAATGTTGCCGCCTTCGTGGATGGCAACCTTCCCTGGAGGAGTGTCCGGGAGCTTAATCCGGTTGACTTCCTTGCGGGTCGCGAAATCGATGACCTCGAACCCGTGAAAGTCGGAAACCTGGATCAGGATCCATTTTGTGCTGCCATCGGGATTGGTAACGAACGTCATCGGACGGACACCCTTGTCCAATTCGAGAGTCCATACGATCTCCTCGGTCTTCTGGTCAATCACGGTCAGTACCTTGGACCGCACGGAGCCGCTGACGACGAACTTGCCGTCCGGCGTAACGTAGGTGTTGTGCTGAGGGCCCTTCACCGGGATGCTCTTGACCCTTTCCATGGAGACGGTGTCGACGACATCCACCGCGCCCGCTCCCCTGGCGATGGCGATATACACGCGCTTGCCATCCTTGCTGATGCCGAGGTTGTTGGGGTGGTCGCTCAGCGGTATGCTCTTGATGACCTTGAAGGTCTTTCCATCCACTACATCCAGCGTGCTCTCGGCCTCATTGCTGATGTAGAAACGGCTTCCGTCGGGGGCCGCCGCCGCACCGTGGTTCACTTCAATGCCGGTGATCCTGCCGACTACCTTGTTGGTCACCGGGTCGATGATCGATACATCGTCGCCGGCGCTGTTGGTCTGGATGATGCGAACCGTCGCTGCCGCCAAAGGCAGAGCGAGTAAGAAAATTCCAAGCGGCTTAAGTGTCATATTTGTCAGGCGCTCCTCAACGTTTTTCAAGAGTACCGGCAACGGGGGTTAAAGTCAAGCCGGGTGGCGGTGGGTTGGCGGTGGGTGGTGGGGCGTAGGAGAATGGGCCCGGAACCCGCAACTTTCGCTCTTCTCGCGGCATCCAAGTGGAATAAAGAACCCGTATCACTTCATGTAAACTGTGAAAAAGGGTGAAAGGCCGCATTCTGCCATGGCGGGACGCGTCAAACATTTTTGGGACGCATTGTCTTACTTTTGAGCAACTCGCGCAAAACGGACTCGCTTCGGCGCCATCGGCTCACGTATTCCTGTTTCACTTGGCACCGCGCCTTCGCGGCCTTTGCGCTTCTGCTTCTGAGCGCGGCGGGCGCTTGGGCCGAGTCCGCCCTATGGGTGAGCGCGCACGAATTCTATTTGCGTACCGACTATAACCAGTCCCTTGCGGTGCTGTTGCCGCTTTCCAATCCCGACGCATCGGCCCTGCAACTCATCGGTCAGAACTACTTTCAAATGGCTGAGTACCGGAAAGCCACGGAGTTCCTGGAAAGAGCCGCGGCGCGAAACCCTTCCGGCGCCGAGTGCGCGCTCTGGCTGGGACGAGCCTATGGGCGGCGCGCGGAGACTTCGAACCCCTTTACCGCTCCCGGATATGCATCGAAGGCGCGGCAGATGTTTGAGAAAGCCGTGGCGCTGGATCCATCCAATCGCGACGCCATCGCGGACCTCTTCGACTATTACCTGGAGGCTCCGGGTTTTCTTGGCGGTGGTCAGGACAAGGCCGAGGCTCTGGCGGCCCGGGTGGCGGCGAAAGACCCCGCCGAGGGGCACTATTATCTGGCGCAACTCGCCGACCGGCGCAAGCAGTACGCTTCCGCGGAGCAGCACCTGCGCAGCGCCCTGGAACTGGCTCCGCGGCAGGCGGGGCGATTCATTGATCTGGCGAAATTTCTGGCCCTGCGCGGGCGGGCCAAAGAAAGCGACGCGTTGTTCGCGGAAGCCGAAAAGATTGCGCCGGAAAATCCGCACGTGCTGTTTGAGCGCGCCCAGACCTACATCAAGGCGAACCGGAATCTGGATGAGGCGCGCCGCCTGTTGCAGCGTTATCTGCAGGCTCCCTTGACGCCCAACGATCCGCCCAAGTCCGAAGCGCAGGCGCTCCTGAGAAAGATTGGGGCGTAATGTTTCACGGGGAAGCGCTGCGTTTTAGTTTTCAGGCGCTGCGGGCGAATAAGGTCCGCACATTCCTTACCGCGCTCGGTCTGGTGATCGGCAACGCTTCGGTGATTCTGGTGGTGACCATCTCGCTCACCAGCCGGGATTACATCCTGGAGGAAATTCAGCGCATCGGCTCCAACTTGATTTACGCGCAGTATGAGGGCGGCAATAACACGGCTACCGCGACCAGCGCGGCGGATTACGTGAAGATTGCCGATGTGGATGCCGTGCGCGACCAGTTGGGCTCGCGTATCGTGGCCGCCACCGGCGTCATGAACAGCTTTGACAAGATCCGGCTGGATGGCCGCGAGGAAGACGTCGCCATCATTGGCTCGGATCACTACTATTCCATGGTGCGCAATCTGGACCTGCTGGCCGGAAGGTTTCTGGATGCCAGCGACATCAGCCAGCGCCAGCGCGTGGCGTTGCTGATGGAACGGCTCGCGCGGCGGCTGTTCGGCAGCCAGAGCGCGGCCGTGGGGCAGACTATTAAGCTGCATGGCTTGCAGTTCAAAGTGGTGGGCACGTTCAAGGAGAAGACCGAGAGCTTCGGGCTGTCGGAGCTGTCGGGCGAAAACGTGCTGATCCCTATTTCCGTGCTGCGCTACTTCGCGCCCATCGAAAGAATCGATCCGATGTACGTGCAGGCGCGCAGCGCCGCGGACGTGGAGTCTATTACGGGAATCGTGAAGTCGATTCTGGAGGCGCGGCATCGTACGGGGGCCAAATACCGCGTCGACAATCTGGCGGCAATTCTGGCCGCCGCGCGCCGCATCGCAACCGTGCTGACCATCGTGCTGATGATGGTGTCGGCGCTGGCGCTGGTGATTTCCGGTATCGGCATCATGAACATCATGCTGGTGACGGTGACCGAGCGCACGCGCGAGATCGGGCTGCGCATGGCCGTCGGCGCGAACCGCCGCGCCATCCTCGAGCAATTTCTGGCCGAGGCCGTTACCATCAGCATGACCGGAGGGCTCGCGGGAATCCTCATCGGGGTGGCCATCCCACTCAGCGTGCGTTTCTTCACGGACGACTTTGCGATTCCGATTTCTCCCGTGTCGATCGCCGTGGCGTTTGGGATTTCTCTGTTGGTCGGCCTGACGTTCGGCTTGCTGCCCGCCAATCGCGCCGCGCGCCTGAATCCCACCGAAGCTCTGCGTTACGAGTAGGGGCGCTTGTGCCCTTACACGGGCCATTACACTGGGTGGTGTATGAAGCTCTCCGCGATTTTTCTCCTCCTATCCGCCGTGGCCCTGGGTGAAGTCAGGTCTCTGACGCTGCGGCAAGCGCTGGATCAGGCCCTGGCGCAGAATCCGGATTTGCTGCTGGCCCGGCTGGATCAGCAGAAGGCCCGCCAGCAGGTCACCATTACGCGCGACCCGTTCATCCCCAAGATTTTCGCCGGCAGCGGCGCGGCCTGGACCACGGGATTTCCCAACAGCATTGAAGGCAGCGCGCCATCGATCATCCAGGTACGCACGCAGATGGCGATTTTCAACCGTCCTCTGCGCTACCAGGTGGCGCAGGCGGGAGAGGCCGCGCGGGGGGCCGGCGTGGATATTGCCCGCCGCCAGGAAGAGGTGATTTACCGCGTCGCCTCACTTTACCTGGCCGCCGAACAGGCTACGCGGGGCCTCGATGCAGCGCGCCGGCAAGCGGCCAGCTTGCAGCGCATGCGCGAACTGATGGAGCAAAGGGTGGCGGAAGGCAGGGAATTGCCCATTGAAGTGAAGAAGGCGAATCTGGCGGTGATGCGCGCTAATCAGAACCTGCAAGTGTTGTCGCAGGACCTGCTGAACGCGGAAAGCGCGTTGACTCTCGCGCTGGGGATGGCGGCGGAGGATCGCGTCCAGGTGATCGTCGAAGAACGCGCGCCGCTGCAGGTGGGAGAGTCCGAAGAAGCGTCGATTGAAAGGGCGCTCGAGAGCAGCAATGAGCTGAAGCGCCTGCAATCCGACATGCAGGTCAAGATGCTGGAGGTCAAGAGCTACCAGGCCGAGCGCCTCCCTCGAGTGAACCTGGTGGCCCAATACTCCCTGTTCGCGAAGTACAATTTTCAGGATTATTTCGCGCGCTTCCAGCGCAATAACGCGCAGTTGGGAGCGTCGATTGAGATGCCCCTGCTGGTGGGCCGCGCGGGCACGGCGCGGGTCTCTCAGACGCAGGCCGATATTGCCAAGCTGCGCGTCGAGGTCGGCCGCACGCGGGCTCGCATCACCACGGACCTGCGGAACTCGTATCAAAACCTGCGGCGCGCGGAATCGGCGCGGGAGGTGGCGCGCGCGGATCTGGACGTAGTCCGCGAAGAACTCTCGATCAGCCTGGCGCAGATGGACGAAGGCCGGCTGCCGCTGGCCAAGGTGGAAGAAGTTCGCGCCCGCGAGAACGAGAAGTGGCTGGCCTACTACGAGACGCAGCATATCGCTGAATTGGCTCGTTTGAATGTTTTGCGGCAAACGGGAACGCTGGAGGCGGCGCTGCGCTAGAGCCACAAACTCCGGCGCTTGGAGCGCAGCAGCCAGATAAAGAACGGTCCGCCGCAGAGCGCCGTGATCACGCCCACGGGAATTTCCGTCGGCGCGAGGACCGTGCGCGCCAGCGTATCGCAGAGAGCCAGAAACGCCGCGCCCAGCAAGCAGGAGCAGGGCAGCAGCACCCGGTGATCCGCGCCCAGCCGCAAGCGCAGCGCGTGCGGCACGATCAGGCCGACGAATCCGATGGGTCCGGTGAGCGCGGTGACCAGTCCCGTGAGAATCGCGCCCGCCACGTAGCCCAGCGTGATATATAGATTGGTGGGCACGCCACGCGAAGCCGCCCAGTCCTCGCCAATGGCCATCACATTCCAGTGTCGCGCGCGCGAGATCACCAGGATGCAGACCGGTACCACGGCCGCTGCGAGCCAGCCCAGGGTCGCATAGTCCACCGCGTCGATTCCGCCCATCAGCCAGCGCGAAATCGCGAAGGACTGCGAGAGGCTCGCCAGATTGTGCAGGAACAGGATGATCGCAAAACACATGCTGTTCATGGTCACGCCCGCCAGCAGCAGCGTGAACGAAGACAGGCGGCGGCCTTCCCAGGCAATGCCGAGGACCAGAAGCAGAATCGCGGCGGCTCCCGCCAGTGAGGCGGCGCTGCTGCTTCCGAACCCCAGACAAATCGCGATCACGGCTCCGACGGAGGCGCCGCTCGAAACCCCCAGCGTGTAGGGTTCGGCGAGCGGATCGCGCAACAGGCACTGAAAGAGCACGCCCGTGACCGCGAGCGCGGCACCGGCAAGGGAAGCCAGAAGCACGCGCGGAAAGCGCGCGTAAAACAGGATCTCGTAATCGGGCGACTGGCCCGTGAAGGCCCGGACCAGATCGATGTGCGTGCTGCCGATTAGCGGTGTAAGCAACAGCACCGCCAGCAGCGCCGCGATGGAGAGCGCGAGGCTACGCGTCATACTCAACCTTCAGCCAGCCGCGTTCGATTGTGGCGCGAACCTGAAAAACGCGCGCGATCAATTCGGTGGTCAGAACTTCGTTCGCGGCGCCGGCCGCGGCGAGCCGCCCTTGGTCCAGAACCAGCACGTGGTGCGCGTAACGCAGCGCCAGATTCAGATCATGCGTGACCGCGACTACCAGGAGTTGGCGCGCGAGCCGGGCCAGGAGTTGATACATGGCGGCCTGATGTTTGAGATCAAGGAACGTTGCGGGCTCGTCGAGCAGCAATACCTGTGGTTCCTGGGCCAAAGCCGATGCGAGGATCACGCGCTGGCGCTCGCCTCCTGAAAGCGAGCGGAAATCGCGGTTGCGGAAGGCGGCGGCATCGGTTATTTCGAGGGCCCGGTCGACGGCAATGCGATCTTCGGGTGAATCGTACCAGCCGTTGGAGTGTGGCGTGCGGCCCATGAACACAACTTGCTCCGCGGTGAAGGGAAATTCGACGCGGACGAACTGCGGAAGAAACGCCACTTGCCGGGCGAAGCCGTGGCGGCGCCAGTCGCGGACTTCCTTGCCCGCGTACAGGCACGAGCCCGAGTACGCGCGCCGCAAGCCGGCCAGAATACTGACCAGCGTCGACTTGCCGGCTCCGTTGGGCCCCACAACGGCGATGAGGCCTGTAGAAGGCAGTTCAAACGTGGCCTCGGCGAGGCCGTAGGTAAAACCCAGGTGGTTGGCGCTGAAACTCAATGTAAACCAGACTTAATGTAAACCAGGATGCAACAGATCGAAGATGGCTTGCGCGGCTTGGATGGCGCGTGGTCCGGGCACAACGAAGAGATCCGCCGCGACTGCATGGACGCGATGGTTCTTGACGGCTTCGAGCGATGCCGCGCGCTGCCATACGGAGACGACGCCGCGCTTGTGCGCATCGGTGACCGCCGCCGGGTTGGCCATGTCGCCGAAGTCGAGGATGACTTCGGGATTGCGCGCCAGCACTTCTTCCAAAGAAATCTGCGGATAGGCCGCGACGGCATCGGTGAAGATGTTTTCGCCGCCGGCCAGAGCAATGAGTTCGTTTAAGTAAGAGGCCTTACCGACGACGATGAGGCCGTCCAGACGGTTGGGCGCGCGGCCCACAACAAACATCACTCGCGTGGGTTGCAGGCGAGCGGAGCGCGCGTGGATGGCTTCCAAGCCCTTCTGTAAGGCTGCAATTTGCTGCTCGCCTCGGCTCTCCGTACCCGTGGCCTTGCCGATCACGCGAATCGACCGGTAGATCGCGTCGATATTTTCTTGATTCACTTCGAGCGAGCGCAGGCGCAGCGCCGCGAGACGCTGGGCCAGGCGCACCGGATTGGTCTGGATGATCACCAAATCCGGACGCAGTGACGCGATGGCCTCGAGATTCGGGTTGATGTAATCGCCAATCTGGGGCTTCTGTTGGGCCTCCGGCGGATAGCGGCAGAATCGTGTGACGCCCACGACGCGATCGTCCAGGCCCAGCGCGTAGAGAATTTCCGTGACGCTGGGGACGGTGGACACGATACGCTGTTGGGCATTGGATACGACACGCTGCTGCGCGGCGGCGGCCGCACAAAAGAACAGGAATGCCGCAACCTGTTTCATGCCCGGTTGAGATGCACGACGGTTTCCAGGTGATAGGTCTGGGGGAACAGATCCACCAGGATCATGCGCTCGATTTTGTAGCTCGTTAAAGCCGCCACATCGCGCGCCAGCGTCGCCGGATCGCAGGACACGATGGTGATCCGCGCCGGAGCCAGACGCTCCAATTGCGCGGTCACGGACTTACCCAGGCCCGCGCGCGGCGGGTCGGCCAGCACGTAGTCCGGTGTCTCCTTAAATTCGCGGAGAAAATCTTCCACGCGCGCCTGTTCGATTTTCAGCTCTACTTCCGCGCGGGCGGCATTCACTTCCAGATCGCGCGCGGCGCTCACGCCGGATTCCACTGCAATCACATTCTCGAACCGGCGGGCCAAAGGGAGCGCAAATAGGCCTACTCCGGCGTAGAGATCGAGCGCGGTCTTGCCCGCCGCGTCATGCAGTGCGGCGTCCACCAGCGGTTCGATCAGAAAGCGGTTGACCTGGAAAAACGAACGCGGGCTGACGCGGAATGTTCCGAAAGACGTCGGGTATTCGACGGCGACCACGGATCGCGTCCACTCATAGAACGACTTCGCCACGGGGCGATCGGCCTCGATGGCATTCACCTGCACGTCGGCCTCGTTGGTGAAGAGTTCCAGCGAGTGCACGAAGCGTGGGAATCGGGAGTCTTGCAGAAGTGTCCGGATGTCCGCCAGAGCCTGATTCAGGCGCGGCGACAAGAGCGGACATGCATCGGTCACCGGCACCAACGTGTGCGAGCGCGGCGCGAGATATCCGATCTGCCCGTCGCGGATGTGGAGTTGCGCGCGGTTGCGATAACCCAGTGGCGGACCGGTGACCGTTTCGATGTCACCCGTGTAGTCGATCTTGCCGACGCGCCGGAACTGCTCGCGCAGGATCTCCACTTTGCGCGCCACTTGAAAATCGTAAGGCGCGTGCTGATAATGGCATCCGCCGCAGCGTGTGAACAGGGGGCAGGGAGGCGCGACGCGCTCCTCCGCCGCCGCCGTCACTTCCAGCAGGTTCGCGTGGATGTCCTCGCCGACATCCAGGCGCGCGGTCTCTCCCGGCAGAACAAAAGGCGCCAGCACCACGCGGCCATCCACACGGGCCAAGGCGTCGCCGCCATAAACCCATTTCTCAATAGCGACATCGTTTACGATAGAAGTTTCCACCCAGCTCCCATGAAAGCACGAGTCCTTTCCGGCATACAGCCCACCGGCAGCCCGCACATTGGTAATTATCTTGGCGCGCTGAAGAACTGGGCCAAGATCCAGTATGACTACGACAGTATCTACTGTATCGTGGATCTGCACGCGATCACGGTTTATCAGAAGCCGGAGGAACTGCGCGCCAAAATCGAAGAGCTCGCCGGGATGCTGCTGGCGATTGGAATCGATCCGCGGAACTCCGCGCTGGTGGTGCAATCGGCGATACCCCAACATGCCGAACTGGCCTGGATGTTGACATGCGTGACTCCCGTTGGCTGGCTGGAGCGCATGACGCAATACAAAGCCAAGTCGCAATCCCAGGAGACAATCGGCGACGGGTTGCTGCAATATCCCGTGCTGATGGCCGCCGACATTCTGCTGTATCAGGCGGCGATCGTGCCGGTGGGCGACGACCAGACGCAGCATCTGGAGCTGGCCCGCGACATTGCGCAGCGCTTCAATTCGCTCTATGGGGAAACCTTCACCATGCCCGCCACGCACCTGCCCACGGTGGGCGCGCGCATCATGGGCCTGGACGATCCGGAAAAGAAAATGAGCAAGTCCGAGACCGGCGCCGGGCACGCCGTGAGCCTGCTGGATCCACCGGCGGCGATCCGCAAGAAGATCATGCGCGCGACCACGGATTCCAACCCCGCTGTCGATTACGAAACCATGGGCGCGGGCGTGCGCAATCTGCTCGCGATCTTCCAGGCGTTCAGCGGCTGGTCCGATGAGAACACACGGGCGCATTTCACGGGGATGCGCTACGGCGATCTGAAGAAGCAGGTGGCCGAAGCCGTGGTCGCCGCGATCGAGCCGATCCAGGAACGCTATCAGAAGATCATGGCCGAGCCCGGATTTGTGGCGCAGGTGCTGGCCAACGGCGCCGAGCGCGTGACGCCGATCGCCCAGGACACCGTGGGTAAAGTAAAGAGGGCCATGGGCCTGTACACGGCTTCCTGATCACGGAAAGCATGTGACGCTTTCCTCCTATTCGCGGCTGCTGCGCGGGAATCGTAATTTCCGCCTGCTGTGGTTCGCGCAGATTGTCAGCGAACTGGGGGACTGGTTCTACTCGGTCGCGATCATTGGTTTCCTGCTGGAGTTGACGGGAAGCGCGCGCATGGTGGCACTCGTGTTTCTGTTTCAGATGCTGCCGCAGACGTTGATCGCGCCGGCCGCCGGCGTCATCAATGACCGCCTCAGCCGCAAGCACGTCATGATTGCCGCCGATTTGGGGCGCGGCGTGATTGTACTCTCCATGCTGCTGGTGCGTTCGCGCGAAACGCTGTGGATCTTGTTTGTCCTGCTGTTTTTTGAAACCGTGTGCTGGGGATTTTTCGAGCCCGGCCGTTCCGCGGTCATCCCCAATATTGTTCTGGCGGAAGACGTGCCCGGGGCCAACGCGCTGTCTTCGACCACCTGGTCCGTCAATTTCGCTCTCGGTGCCGCGTTGGGCGGTTTCGCCGTGGTTTCGCTGGGCCGCGAAGCGGTGTTCGTGTTGAACTCGTTATCTTTTCTGGTTTCGGCTTGGCTCATCTGGCGTATGCGCTTCTTCGAACCGCACGCGGAAAATCAGGCTCCGCTGCGCGCGCGCGATCTGTTCAATTTTTCCGACATCGCCGAGGGCATCCGCTATGTGACGCGCGACCGCCGTATGACCGCGACGGTGTGTGTCAAGGGCGGCATTGGACTGATGGGCGCCAACCTGGTGCTGTTGCCGGTATTGGGCGAAAGAGTGTTTCCGCTGCGGTTGGGCAATGCCACCCTGCAACAGGCCCAGACCTTGGGCATGAGCGTGTTGTTCGGAGCTCGCGGCATCGGTGCGCTGCTGGGAGCCTTCGCCGCGGCGGGATTCGCAAAGAGCGATCCCACGCGTCTCCGTTCGACGATCCTGGCTGGCTTTCTCCTGATTGGGGCCGGCTATGTTGCGCTAGGAAGCACGGTGGCGTCCCTTGCCGCTGCGGTGCTGGCACTGATGGTTGCGCATGGTGGAGCTTCGGCCTGCTGGGTTGCCTCCACCACGCTGCTGCTGCAACAGACTGAGGACCGTTTTCGCGGCCGCGTGTTTTCCGCCGAAAACGCTCTCCTGACGCTTACGGTGGCGGCAACAAATATCACCGCCGGTCATCTCATGGACCTGGGCATCGCGCCACGCGCGGTGGCGGTTGCGACGGGCCTCGTGATATTGGTCCCGGCGGGGTTGTGGTTCGTCTCTAATCGATCGGATTCGTCGCGAACACCGTCGTCTCAATCGTAAATCCGCGGTCGTCCATTTCGAGGATGGCTTTCACCGCATGCGCAATTTCCTCGCCGCGCAGCTTGGATTCGTTGGCCTTCTGCGGGATTCCGGCGGTGGCCGCGAAATCCGTGATCACTTCGCTGGGGTTGACCAGCATCACGCGGATGTTGTGTTTCCGCAGTTCCGCGCGCCAGCATTCGGTGATGCCGCGCAGCGCGAACTTGCTCCCGTAATAAGCGGTGCCGTTGGGCGCCCCGCGCACGCCGGCCGTGGAGGCGATGTTGATGATGTTGCCGCGATTGCGCTGGATGAAGTGCTTGGCGGCGGCGCGGCCCATCATCACGGCGCCGAACACGTTGGTGGCGAATACGGACTCAACATGCGCGGGTTCCATGTCCACCAGAGGCTTAAATACGCCGATACCCGCGTTGTTGACCAAAATGTCCAGATCGCCGAACTGGGCCAGGACTTCGCGATAGGTCCGCTCCACGTCGGCCTCTTTGCTCACGTCGGCCTGTACCGCGAAAGCGCCCAGGGCCTGCGCGGCTTCCTTCAGCTTTTCCAGGTTCCGCCCGGTGATGGCCACCCGAGCGCCACTGGCGATCAGAGTCCGCGCGATGGCCCGCCCGATGCCGGCGCTTCCGCCCGTGACCAGCGCGACAGCGTTTTTAAGATTCATGGTTTCTCCTTTTTTGTGAAGTTACCATTGTCGCCGAATTAGCCCGCGCACTTTCCGCCGTGCCCGGCGGTAGCCGATCACCACGGAGGTGACGCATAACGCCGTGCCGCCCAGCATGAGCGTCAGGACCGTCACATCCCACGCCGGACGGTTGCGGTACAGCCAAGGCAGGTCGAGCGAATGCAATCCGTGATACAGCCAGCGCTCGGCTCGCGAGCGCGCGTCATAGCTTTCCACCACCTGCCCGGTTTTAAGGTCGATGTAGTAAATGGACTGCTCGGCGTCGTTCAGGCGCACAAACAGCGCCGGTAACGGTTTGCGATGGTGCCGGTCAATGTAATACGGTTCGTACGCGGTGACCAGGCGCGATTCGACGATGGCGTGCGGACGGCTGGCAATGGCCATCAGCCGCCGCATCTTCTCCGGGTCAATGGATTCACTTGGCAATTCGCCAGTCGCCGCGGCAGGTATCAAACGGGAGCGGCCCAAGTCTTCCACCGCGAGATAAGCCGGCTGGCCACCGGCGAAGGTGAGCCGCAGTTCCTTGACCTTGAATTCCGGCGGTAGTTGCTGAAGTGCCTGCGCGGGTGATGCGGCTGGGAACGCGTCGCTATTCCACTTTGGTCCGCGCAGCGCTTTCGCCGGGCTGTCGGGCGCGGAACCCGGGCTCCAGGCAAGCGGGTTCATCGAAAACATTCCGCTGAGTACCCACGTAAACGCGAACAAGCCGAAGACCAACCCGAGCAGTGTGTGCCAATGCTTTTGTCCGTCGTAGGGAATGCTGGAAGCTCCGCTCCGCAGCCGGTATTTTTTTGCCGGCGAGTACATCCAAACGCCCACCACCAATCCAAACAGATTCATGAGCACGCCCAGCGCTGAAAGCCAGATCACCATGGACCGCCACGCGAAAGTGTGCCGCCGCAGGGCCGAGAAGTAGAGCCAATGGGGAATCGCGCCGCAATACGCGCCGATGCGCGAACCGCGCGTGGTGTGCTGGGCGACCTCGCCCGTGGCGCGCGAGACATACACTTCTTCGCCGTCTGGAAACGTCGTCTTCCAGAAGGGAAGCTGCCTGCGGACGTTCGACTGGACAGTCCATTGATCCAGGCCGCGGACGAGATCCACCCGCGCGCCCGCCGGGTCCTGGCCGGTCCACGCCGCCGCGATCCGCAAGCCCGTTTCGCGCGGCACGTCCGCGATCCGTTCGCCGGTGTCGGCGGTCACCACCTCCACATTTCCCCGGAAGGCGAACCGGTACACTGGCCGCCGGTCTAACAACGTATACACACTAACCCGGTCCGGGGCCTCGGCCGTGTTCAGCCGGCGGTACGCCTCAGCGGGCGAAATTCGGATTTCGGAGGCTTCCAGAGTGGGAGATTTCCGCCACCGGTCTTCCGGGAGAACCTGTGGAAAATCCCAATACATCATGACGATACCGGAGGCGAACCAGGCCGCGAACAAGACGCAGAAGAATACCCCCATCCAGCGGTGAACCAGGATGGTGTACTTTTTACAGATAATGGCCGGATGAGGCATTCCTTAGAGTTACGGGATGTTAACACAGCTTTGCCGCGGCGCGGCCAACCGGGGGTTACAACCGGGGGTTACGGGTGGTCTGTGACCGGTGAGTGACATTGTTCAGCGACAGTGCTAAGTGATAGCAGGAAAAAGGCGCACCGGGTTCAAATTAGGGCCGTGTGCTATCCTGCGCTTTTAAGGGCCCGAATGCGCCTCCGCTGGCTACCTTGGCTGGTTTTTATCGCGATTGCCGGATGGGGCGTGCTATTGGCCCAAAAGCCCTTCCGGCAATACGGAGCGATGGAATACGAAGATTTCCCGCTTCCGGCCGACTGGAACCAACCCGCCGAATGGACCCGCGCCCGTCTGCGCTACCGTCCCGTTTTTGCGCTCCACAACTACCGGGTTCCCTCCGTGCAGTGGACCGTCGATTACCCGCGCTCGGACCGCCACCTGCTGCAGGGGGTCCGTCGGCTCACGCGTATCGATACCCGATCGGTGGAACAAGTGGTGGACCTGGACGGCGGCGACGACATCTACAACTGGCCCATGCTCTATGCCGTGGAGCCCGGACACTGGAATCTGACCGACGATCAGGCCGGTCAGTTGCGCGAGTTCCTGCTGCGCGGAGGCTTCCTGATGGTCGACGACTTCCACGGAACCATCGAATGGAATAACTTCGCCGCCGGCGTCCGTAAGGCGTTTCCGGACCGGGAAATCGTGGACATCGACAACCGGGACCCCATTTTCCACGTCATATATGATTTGGACGACCGCTACCAGGTCCCGGGATTGCAGTATCTCTACACGCGATCCATGTTCGAATACGACGGCTTCGAAGCCAAGTGGCGAGGGGTCTATGACGACCGGGGCCGATTGATGATGGCCATCTGTCATAATATGGATCTCGGTGACGCATGGGAGCATTCCGATAATCCCGTGTATCCTGAAAAGTTCGCCGCTTTGGCTTACCGGATCGCGGTGAATTACGTCGTATATGATTTGACGCACTAGGCAGACACATGTTTGAGTTCCTGTTCAAGTATCCGCAGGCGGTTTTCTCGCGGGGCACATTTGTGCTGCTGGGAGGGTGGCCGCCGTGGCTGCTGGGGCTCGGCATCCTGATTGCCGCGGGTGCGTTGGGCTATCTGGTGCGTAGCCGCTCTTCGGGTTCCGAACGCCTGGCGGGATTGCGCGGCGCGGCCGTGTGGCTGTTGCAGACTTTGTTGGCCGCTATCCTGCTGCTGATGCTTTGGCATCCGGCGTTGAGCGTGGCGACGCTGCGTCCGCAGCAGAATATAGTGGCCGTGGTGGTGGATGATTCCGCGAGCATGGCGCAGGCCGATGAAGCCGGTGGGACTACGCGGCGCGCGGCCGCTTCCCAGGTTTTGAATTCCGGATTGCTCGATGCCCTGAAGAAGAAGTTCCAGGTCCGGCTGTACAAGCTGAGCGATCGCCTGGAACGCTTCGACAAACTGGAGCAACTCACGTCCGCCAGTCCGGCGACGCGTTTGGGCGATGGCCTCAAGCAGGTGGTGGCCGATGCCGCCAGTCTGCCGATCGGAGCAGTGGTACTCGCGAGCGACGGAGCCGACAATTCCGGCGGCGTGGATTTGGAAACCATCGCCGAAATCCGGCGCCAGCGGATTCCGGTGCACACCATCGGCTTCGGCAAGGACCAAGTGGAAAAAGACGTGGAGCTCGGCGATGTGCAAGTTCCTCCGCGCGCGTTGCCGGAGTCGCGCCTTTCCGCGGTGGTGTCCTTCCATCAGCATGGTTATGCGGGACAGAAAGCCAAGCTGACGGTCAAGGAAGGCGCGAAGATTCTTTCCCAGCAGATGGTCACTCTTAAGAAAGACGGCGAGGAGCAGAGCGAGACGCTGTTGTTCAATGCCGGCACGGCCGGCGTGCGCTCGATTGAAACCTCGGTCGATCCGCTCGCCGGGGAATCCAACGTCAAGAACAACGCACTGATGCGGTTGATCAATGTCGATCAGCGCAAGCCGCGGATCTTATATATGGAGGGTGAGCCGCGCTGGGAATTCAAGTTCCTGCGTCGCGCCGTCGAAGACGACCGCACCATCGATCTGGTGACCATCCTGCGCACCACGCAGAACAAGATCTATCGCCAGGGAATCGCCAATCCGGATGAACTCAAGGACGGATTTCCCACCAAAGTCGAGGAACTGTTCGCCTTTGACGGATTGATCATCGGTAGCCTGGATGCTCCTTACCTGACCCCCGGCCAGCAGACGCTGATCAAGGATTTCGTCGACCGGCGCGGCGGCGGCGCGCTGTTTTTGGGCGGCAAGGACTCGCTCTCCGATGGCGGCTACAAGCAGTCCGCCCTTACGGAAGTCTTGCCGGTGACGCTGCCGGACCGGAAAGACACTTTTGTCCGCGTGGGCGCCGATATCGAACTGACGGCGCAAGGACGCGACAGTCTGATCACGCGCCTGGAAGAAGACCCGGCCAAGAATTTCGAGCGCTGGAAGAAAATGCCGTACCTGATGAACGTCCAGGACCCCGGCCAACCCAAGCCCGGCGCGGTGGTTTTGCTGGACGCGAAACCCACCACCGGGGGCCGCGTTCCCTTGTTGATCACGCAAAATTTCGGACGCGGACGCGCCGCGGTTTTCGCTACGGGCGGAAGCTGGCGCTGGCAGATGCTGCAACCTCTCTCTGACAGGACTCACGAAATGTTCTATCAGCAGTTGCTGCGCTGGCTGGTCTCAGATACCCTGCGCAAGGTAACCACGTCCACGCCCAAGCAGCTCCTTTCCGACGAAGCGCATGTCACGTTGCGCGCCGAAGTGCGCGACCGCACTTACCTGCCGGCGTCCGACGCCAAGACCGAAGCCCACATTCTGGGACCCAACGGACTGGCCGAGGGCGTGGAAATGCGGCCCGATCCTGTCGAGGCGGGCGTCTATACGGCGGAGTGGACCATACCCAAGCCGGGGTCGTATTTAGTCGAAGTGGTGGCCAACCGGGGCAGCGAAGAACTGGGGCGGGACGCCATGACCTTCCGCCGCGAAGACGGCGTGGCGGAGAACTTCCACACGCAGCAGAATCGCGAACTCTTGCAGAAGCTCGCATCGGAGACCGGAGGGCGCTACTATAAACCGGAAGAGGCACAGAAACTGGGCCAGGATATCAGCTATTCTGAAGCCGGAATTACCGTGCGGGAAACCCGCGATCTGTGGGACATGCCGATTGTTTTCCTGCTCCTGTTGGGCGTGCGCGCGGCCGAGTGGGTGCTGCGCAGAAAGTGGGGTGTGATTTGAGACAGCGTTGTTCAAATGGCGTCTCGAAAGGCGCTATGTTGCTGTGCGCCGCGGCCGGATTCCTGCATGCCGACACCTACTATCTGACCATCGCGGGCCTGGGCGGGGAACAGGAATACGAGCAGCGTTTCACCGGCTGGGCCTCCGAACTCGATAAGAGCCTGCAGAACGAGCCGGGCGCCAAGATCACCACGCTGTCTGGTCCGCAGGCCACGCGCGCGGCGATCACCGCCAAGCTTACCGAGATTGCCAAGGCGAGCAAGCCCGACGATCACTTCGTATTAATGCTGATCGGCCACGGCAGCTTCGATGAGTCCGATTACAAGTTCAATGTTCCGGGGCCGGATCTGACGGCAACGGAGCTGGCGTCTTTACTGGACAAGATTCCCGCGCAACAGGCGGTGATCGACATGACCAGCGCCAGCGGCGGAGCTACGCCGGTCTTGCAGAGACCCAAGCGCGTGGTCGTGACCGCGACCAAGTCGGGCACGGAGAAGAACGCGGTGGTGTTCACGCGCTATTTTGTGGAGGCCCTGCGCGATCCGGCCGCGGACGCCGACAAAAACGAGGTCATCACGGTGCTCGAGGCGTTTCGCTATGCCGAAGGTAAGACCGCGAAATTTTATGAAGAGTTGAAGCGGCTGGCCACCGAGCACGCCTTGATCGAAGACACCGGCAAGGGGGATGGGGTGAAAGCGCCATCGCCGGATAACGGCCAGGGTATCCTCGCGCAGCGCTTCGCTTTGCTGCATACGGGTTCGGCGGTAACCATGGCCAAGGATCCGGAAAAACTCAAGCTCCTGAAGGCCAAGGAAGACCTCGAGCAGAAGATCGACGAACTGAAGTACCGCAAGGCCTCCCTGGCCGTGAATGAGTATCGCACTCAATTAACCAAGCTGCTGCTGGACCTGGCGAAGACACAGGAGGCGCTTGACAAGTAATGAATCGGCTCATCCTGTGCGTTGGTCTCGCGTCGGTGCCCTTGGCCGTGCAAATGCTGGCCCAGGCGCCGGCCACGCCGCAGGCCGCGCTGGCTTGCGACGCGTTGCGCCACAAAGGCGACGCGGGTTCTAAGGCCTGCTACCAGCGTTTAACCACGGCGAACGATCCCGCCGTGCAGGCCGAAGGCTGGTGGGGAACCGGCAACTACCGCTCCGCTAACGACGCCTTCCGCGCGGCGCTCAAGTTGCGTCCGAAAGATCCCGCGGCACGGGTCCGCTGGGGCCGGATGTATCTGGATCACTGGCAGGCGGGCGAGGCGAAAGAACTATTCGCGGAAGCCATCGGACTCCAGCCCGAATACGCCCCCGCGCTGCTGGGCATGGCTTTGGTCGCCGGCGAGCAGTTTGAAAGCGAAGCCATCAAGAACGCCGAAAAGGCTCTGAAGGCGGATCCGAAACTCTACGAAGCGCATGAGCTGATCGCGCGTGTGCAACTCGAAGACGGCAGTTCACCGAAGGCGGCCGACGCCGCCCGCAAGGCGTTGGAGATCGAACCGGAAGCGCTCGATGCAATGGCCCTGCTCGGCACCATCGATCTACTCGACGACAAAAAAGAATCGCCGTGGATGACGCGCGCGCTGGCCATCAACGCAAGCTACGGCAAGGCGTACGCGATTGCCGCGCACTTCTTCATCATCACGCGCCGCTACGAAGAGGGCATCGCGATGTACCGCAAGGCGCTGGCCCTGGATCCCGCGCTGAACGACGCGCGCTCGGATATGGGTGTGAATCTGATGCGTCTGGGGCAGGAAGAAGAAGCCCGCAAGCAACTGGAGCAGGCCTACAGCAACGGTTATCAGAATCCGGAAACGGTGAACTCGCTGCGGCTGCTGGAAAGCATGAAGGAATACGTGACCTTCAAGACACCCACCACGATCCTGGTGCTGCATAAGAAGGAATCCGAATTACTGCGGCCGTATTTCCAGGCCGAATTCGATCGCGCGCTGGCGACCTACGAAAAGAAATACAAGTTCAAGCTGACCAAGCCGGTGCAGTTGGAGGTCTATCCCAACCACGAAGACTTCGCGGTCCGCACGCTGGGCATGCCGGGCCTGGGCGCGTTGGGCGTGACCTTCGGATATACCGTGGCGATGGATTCCCCCAGCGGACGCAAGCCGGGACAGTGGCACTGGGCGAGTACGATGTGGCACGAGTTGAGCCACGTGTATGCGCTGGAGATGACGGGTCACCGCGTGCCGCGTTGGTTTACCGAGGGTCTCGCCGTTTTCGAGGAAACCGCCGCCGCGCCGGACTGGGGCGACCGTCTGGACCCCGGCGCCATCGAGGCGATCAAGAAAAAGGGGTTGCTGCCGGTGGCCGACTTGGACCGCGGCTTCATGCATCCCACCAATCCCGGCCAGGTCATGGTGTCGTATTTTCAGGGCGGCAAGATCTGCAACTTCATCGACCAGAAGTGGGGCTACGACAAAATGATCGCCATGCTGCACGACTTCGCGGGCAAGATGACCGTAGCCGAGGTGATCCAAAAGGAATTCCAGATGTCGCCGGAAGAATTCGACCGGCAATTTCTGGCGTGGCTGGAACCGCAGGTGGCGAAGACGGTGGCGAATTACGACGACTGGCGGAAGCGCATCAAAGGCCTTTCCGACAACGTGAAGGCCAAGAAGTGGGATGACGTAATCAAGGAAGGCGAGGCCATCCGCGACTTCTACGCCGAATACGTGGAGCTCGGCAACGTTTACGATTTCCTCGCGCAGGCCTGGCTCGCCAAGGGCGATCAGGCCAAAGCCACCAAGGAACTGGAAGCCTATTCCAAGACCGGCGGGCGCGATCCGCAGACTTTGAAACAGCTCGCCGGTCTGCAGACGGAACAGGGCCGCAAGAAAGAAGCGGCGGCAACGCTGGAACGCCTGAACCTGATTTACCTGGAAGACGAATCCTCGCACGGCCGCTTGGGAAAGCTCCACATGGACCTGGGGAATGCCAACGGGGCCATCCGCGAGTATCAGGCGGTGCTCCAGTTGAAGCCCGTGGATCCCGCCGCGGCGCATCTGGGACTGGCGGACGCCTTTAAGGCGGCGAATCGTTTGGATGACGCGCGGGAGGAAGTGGTTTCGGCGCTGGAAGCCGCGCCAGGCTATAAACCGGCACAGAAGCTGTTGCTTGAACTGAGTGGGAAAGAACAATAAAATTGAATGTCCACATCTACACAGAACGTAACTGACACTGACGGTTTGCAGTTACGGATCGCGCGTTTTCAGAAGGCGCAGGAAGCCATTACCGCCCAGGTACGCAGGGTCATCGTGGGCCAGGAAGAAGTGATCGATCAGGTGATGGTCGCCTTGTTCGTGGGCGGCCACTGTCTGATTACGGGCCTGCCGGGAACCGCGAAAACGTTGCTGGTCCGCACGCTAGCGCAGGCCCTCGGTTTGGACTTCCGCCGCATCCAGTTTACGCCCGACCTGATGCCTTCCGACATTACCGGCACCGACATTATCGAAGAGGAGCCCGGTACGGGCCGCCGCACGTGGACCTTCGTCCCCGGACCGATCTTTTCCAACGTCCTGCTGGCCGACGAAATCAACCGCACGCCGCCTAAGACGCAGTCCGCGCTGCTCGAAGCCATGCAGGAGCGGTCCTGTACCGTGCGCGGAAACATGCACACCATCCAGCCGCCATTCTTCGTGCTGGCGACGCAAAACCCCATCGAACTCGAAGGCACCTATCCGCTGCCGGAAGCCCAGCTCGACCGCTTCATCTTTAATGTCTTGCTCGACTATCTCTCGGCCGATCACGAAATGAAGGTGCTGGACCTGACCACCACCACGCACATCGCGGAGGCCGAGGCGGTCACCAACGCGGAAGAGATTCTGGACTTCCAACAGGTGGTCCGCATGGTGCCCATCGCCGATTCCGTGGCCCGCTACGCGGTGAATCTGGTCCGCGCCACGCGAGCCACCGACCCGTCGGCGCCGGATTTCGTGAAAAAGTATGTGAACTTCGGAGCCAGCGTGCGCGCCGCCCAGTTCCTGGTGCTGGCCTCCAAAGCCCGGGCGTTGATGAAGCGCCGCTATCACGTGACCTACGAAGACATCACCACGTTGATGCGCCCGATCCTGCGGCACCGCATCCTGCTGAACTTCCAAGCCGAATCCGACCGCCTCACGCAGGACGATATCCTGGGCCGGCTGCTGGAAGCCATGCCCGCGCCGCGGGATTAGGCGCGCCGAGGCTCGCGAATGCTGCAACGTTTTCTGGATCCGAAAGTTCTGGCCGGTATCTCCGGACTGGACCTGGTGGCCAAGACCGTGGTCGACGGGTTCATCGCCGGCTTGCACCGCTCTCCCGACTTCGGCTTCAGCCAGGAGTTCGCCGAGTACCGCGCCTACTCTCCCGGCGACGACTTGCGGCATGTGGATTGGAACGTATTCGCGCGCACCGAGCGCATGTACCTGAAGCGCTACCGCGGCGAGACCAATTGCCAGTTGACGATCCTGCTCGACTGCAGCCGTTCGATGAAGTACACCTCGCATACGATCGATAAGCTGGAGTACGCGCGTTATCTGACGGCGTCGCTGGCGTATCTGGCGGGCTTGCAGCGCGACGCGGCGGGTTTGATCGTGTTTGACGACGAAGTGCGGAATTTCGTGCCGCCTTCCACGCGCCAGGGGCAGCTCGCGCGCCTGATGCACGCCGTGGAAAAGGCCGAGGTGGGCAATCGCACCGATTACGAGAAACCGTTTTCCCACTTACGCGAGTTCCTGCACCGGCGCGGGCTGATCGCCGTCATCTCGGATTTTTGGGAACCGCCCGAGCAGGTGATCAAGACCATCGCGCCGCTGCGGTTCCATGGCAATGAAGTGGTGCTGTTTCATGTCCTGGACCCGGAGGAGATCCGGCCCAAGTTGAAAGACCCAGTGCTGCTGGAGGACCTGGAAAGCGGCGCCACGCTCGAAGTCTCGCCGGAGTACGCAGCCAAGGAATATCCGGCTAAGATCGATGCGCACATCGAAAACCTCCGTTCCAAGGCCAAGGGCAACGGACTCGACTATTTCCTGATCGACACCAGCCGGCCGCTGGATGGCGCGCTACGGGAGTACCTGGGTACGCGGGGAGGCAGGAAGTAATGGGTTTCTTCGCACCCTGGTTTCTGGCGGGCGCGGTCGCCGTGGGGCTGCCGGTCTGGTTGCATTTGCTGAAGCGCCACAAGACCGATCCCAAACAGTTTCCGTCGCTGATGTTTTTCGAGTACCGGGAAACCAGTTCCGTCAAGCACCGGCGCCTGGATTACTTGCTGCTGTTCGCCTTGCGCACGCTGATAGTGCTGTTGCTGGCTTTGCTGTTTGCCAGTCCCTTCATCCGCCGTTCGGCCGCCTCGCTGGATGGCAAGAGACTGACGGTGGTGGCCATCGACCGCTCCTTCAGCATGCGCGATGGCGATCACATGGCGCGCGCCAAGACCCAGGCGCTCCAGGTTTTGGGCGCCCTTAAGCCCGGCGACCAGGCGCAGGTGATCGCGCTTTCCGGCCAAGTGCAGGCGCTCACGCAGATCAGCGCTGACCCCGGTGAGCTGCGCGCCGCCGTGGCCGCCGTGCAGCCTGGCGACAATCGTGCGTCCTTTGGTGAACTGGCCCGCTATCTGCGTACCGTCAGCGAAGCCCAGAGGATGCCCCTCGAAGTTCATCTGATCAGCGACCTGCAAAAATCCGCCATGCCCCCCGGCTTCGTGGATCTGCGTCTGGACCCGAATACCAATCTCGTGTTCCACGCGCTGGCCGGGGCGGAGAAGAACTGGGCCGTCGAAAATGTGGTCGCGCCGCGCCGCATTTACGATCCCAAGCGCGTGAAGCTGATCGCCACCGTAGTGGGTTTTGGCGCACCCGCCGCCAAGCGCACGGTAACGCTGGTCCTCAACGGCCGCGAGCTGCAATCGAAGAGCGTGGACGTTCCCGCAAATGGGCGCGCGCAAGTGGAGTTCGCCGGCCTCGACGCCCCCTACGGTTTCAGCAAGGGCGAAGTACACATTGATGCCGCCGATGCTCTGGCCGGCGACGATCGCTTTATTTTTTCGGTGGAGCGCGGCGATCCGCGCAAAGTGCTGCTGATCGACGACGGACGCCGCCCGCGCGCGGAGTTGTACCTGAGCGCCGCGCTCGACGCCTCCGGCGACGGCGGTTTCCAGTTGGAGCCCATGCGCGCGGCAGTGGCCACCGGCGCGAACCTGGCCAACTATGCTTTCGCGATTTTGAACGACGTCTCCAACGTCCCGGCCCCGCTGGAGAGCTCGCTGCAACGCTACGTGAACGCGGGAGGATCGCTGCTGGTGGTTCTGGGACCCGGCGCGGCGGTGCTGCCGCGCGTGCCGGTGCTCGATGAGACGATCCAAAAGTCGACTTATGCCGGCCGCGAAGGCGAACGCTTCCTAACCGTCACCGATATCGACGCGGGCCATCCGGCGTTGCGCAGTGTCGACCGTTTCAACGCCGTGAAGTTTTACCAGGCCATCCGCGTGACGGCCACCAAGTCGCGCGTACTTGCCAAATTGAACGATGCCACGCCTTTGGTTCTGGAGCGCTCCATCGGCGAGGGCAAAGTGCTGGCCTTTGCTTCGACGTTTGATGCGATCTCCAACGATCTGCCGATTCACGCCTCTTGGGTTCCCTTCATTGCGCAAGCCGCGCTGTACTTGGGCGGAGGCGGCGCGGAGCAGTCCGTGAATCTGAAGGTGGATTCCTACGTGGAATTGCGCACCGGGGATAACAAGACCGCCGCGGAGGTGCTCGATCCCGACGGCAAGCGCGTGTTGTCTTTGGAGGAAGCCGTGAAGGCGCGCAACGTGGCGCTCGACCGTGAAGGCTTCTATGAGATCAAAACCGCGGCCGGACGGCGGAGTCTGGTGGCCGCGCACGCCGATCGCAGCGAGTCGGATCTGACGCCCATTCCAGAAGAAACGTTGGATCTGTGGAAGCGCACCGGAACCGCTGGCGCGGCGGGTGAAGGCGGGCCTGCTGGGGCCGCGGAAGCGGCGGATCGGCCCTGGGGTCTTTGGCCGTACATATTATTGTTATTGTTAGGAGTAGCGGTAGCCGAATCGGTGGTCGCGAATGGATATTTGCGGTCTTCGGCTCCCGTGCGGGACAGTTTGAAGAGGGAGGCGGCATGAATACGCGCGACCAACTGAATCATTACCTGCAGGGTCTTGAGAAGCGCCTCCGCTGGCTGACTTTGTCCAAGGGCGCCGCTATCGCCGCCGGAGTCGCCCTGGGCGCGACCATTGCGCTGGTCCTGATCACTAACGCGCTGGCGTTTTCCGCCACCAGTATGACGGTGGCGCGCACCGTGCTGTTCCTGTCGCTGGCCGCCGCCGTGGGTTTCGCGCTGGTGATTCCGCTGCTGCACCTGAACCGCCGCAAGGCCGCGGGCCGGGCGGAAACTTCGTTCCCCGAATTTGAGGAACGCCTGGTTACCTACGTGGAACGCAGCGAACAATCCGATCCCATGCTGGAACTGCTGGCCATGGACACCATGAACGTGGCGCAGTATACGCAGCCGGAACGAGTGGTTCCGCCTAAGTCCATTTTTGCGCTGGCGACCTCGGCGGGCGCGCTGGGCGCGGTTCTGCTGTGGTTGATCGTGGCGGGCCCGGGATTCCTGGGTTATGGCGCGTCGCTGTTGTGGGCCGGCGCGCCGAAGGCCGGCGCGGGAAAGTTCTACGACATCAGCGTGCAGCCGGGCAATAAACTGGTGCGCCGCAAGGCGGATCAACTGATCACCGCGCAACTCACTTTCGTGGCGCCCCAGGTGCGCATCTTCGCCAAGTACGCGAGCACGGCCAAGTGGGAAGAAGCGCAGATGGTTCCGCGCAATGGCACGGCCTACGAATTTCTTTTCGCGGGGCTGCCGGAGCCGGTCGAATATTACGTGGAAGCCGCCGGCGTGAAATCGAAGACCTTCAAGCTGGAGGTCATCAATCTTCCCAGCATTAAGCACATCAAGGTTACCTATCACTTCCCGGCGTGGTTGCACAAGCGAGAGTCCATCGAAGATCCGGGCGGCGATTTGCGCGCTGTCGCGGGTACGGTTGCCGAACTTACGGTCACCACCGATCAGCCCTTGAAAAACGGCGTGATCGAAGTCGACGACGGCTCGCACCTTGCGCTCGAGTCGAGCGGCGGCAATGACCTGACCGTCAAGATCGCCATCAAGAAAGACGGCGTGTACCATTTCGCCGCGCAGGAGCAGGGCGAGAGCGTGCGTTTGAGCGAAGACTATTTCATTGAAGCGCGGACCGATAGCGCACCCACCGTGAAAATCACGCGCCCTGGCGCCGACGCCCGCGTCAGTCCCATCGAGGAAGTGAATGTCGTCGTCGAAGCGAATGACGACTTTGCGCTCGAAGGCGTGGAACTGCACTATTCCGTGAACGGCGCCGCGGAAAAGGTGATTGAGATCCCCAATTCCAAAGGCGTCACCAGCGCCTCCGGCAAGACGCTGATCGCTCTGGAAGATTTCAAGATGGTCCCCGGCGACGTGGTGGCGCTGTACGCCACGGCCAAGGACTCCCGCGCCACGGCGCAGACCGACATGGTGTTCATCGAGGCGCAACCGTTTGAGCGCAACTACTCGCAGTCCCAACAGGGCGGCGGCGGTGGCGGCGGCGGTGGTGGCGCGGATGACCAGAACGAGATTTCCCAGCGGCAAAAGGAAATCATCGCGGCCACCTGGAATGAGGTTCGCGGCAACGCCAAAGAGAAGGCCGCCGAGAACGCGCGCTTTCTTTCCGAGATTCAGGGCAAGCTGAAGGAACAGGCCAAGTCGCTGGCGGCCCGCTCGCGCGCCCGCCAGTTAGCGGGGAATAACCAGGAATTCCAGAACTTCGTGAAGAGCCTGGAGGCCGCCGCGGCGGAGATGGATCCGGCGGTGGAGAAACTGAAGAGCCAGAACTGGAAGGATGCTCTGGGGCCGGAGCAGCGCGCCTTGCAGCACCTGCTGCGCGCCGAAGCGGCGTTCCGCGACATTCAGGTCGCTTTTGGCGCGCAAGGGGGCGGCGGTGGCGGTGGACAGAACGCCGGCCGCGATCTCTCCAGCATGTTCGACCTCGAACTGGACCGCGAAAAGAATCAGTATGAGACCGGCCAGAGGGGCGGCAGCACGCAGGAGCAGCGGCAGAAGGACGTCGACGAAGCGCTGCAGAAGTTGAGCGAGCTCGCGCGCCGTCAGCAGGCGCTGGCGCAACAGCAGAACCAAAGCAAACAGCAGACCTTCGAGCAACGCTGGCAGCAGGAGATGCTGCGCCGCGAGGCCGAAGAGCTGAAGAAGCAGATGGAGCAGTTGTCGCGCAATCAGCAAGGCCAACAGGGCCAGCAAGGCCAGCAAGGACAGCAGGGCCAGTCCGGCCAATCCGGGCTCAGCGGGCAGATGGGCCAGCAGGGCAGTCAGCGGCAGCAGGCTCGCGACCAGCAGAACAAGCAGATGCGGAATCAGCAAGGCCAGCAGCAATTGCAGCAGGCTCTCGACAAGTTGAATCAGGCCTTGAATGACATGCGCAACGCGCAACAACAGAGTGGCCAGCAGAATTCCTCGGGAGCCCAGGCCGAAGCCCGCCGCGCGGCCGAGCGGCTGGCCGAAGCGCAGCGTACCATCAACGGCATGCGGCAGCAGCAGGCGTCGTCGCAGATGGATGACCTCGCGCAGCGGTCCGAAGAGCTGTCCGATCATCAGAAGGACTTCGAACAACGCCTCAAGCAGGCTTTCGGCGGCGCTCAGGGCGGCCAGAATAATCAAGGCGGCCAGAACGGCAAAGACCAAAGACCCAGTGGGTTGCAGCAGCGCCAGCTCGCGGAGGAAAAGGACCGCATGGCGCAGCAGCTCGATCAATTGGAGCGCGACATGCAGCGCGCCGCGCGCGATATGGCCGGCACGCAGCCGGGCGCCTCTTCGCACGTCCGCGAAGGGCTGAGTGAAATTCAGCAGAACGAAACCAAGATGCGCATGCAGTATTCGGCGCGTTATATCCGCCAGGGACAGGGCCAGTTGATGGTGCCGCGCGAGGGAACCGTTACGCAATCTCTTGAGCAGCTATCCAAGGATCTGCGGGCGGCGCAGGGAGCGCTCAATCCGAATGCGCAGCCGGGCGGCGATAAGGCGGGCGGCCTGGAGCAGGATTTGGCGCGTCTGGAGCGGCTGCGCAGCCAGCTTCAACAGATGCAGCAGCGCGCCCAGAATGGCCAGAATGGACAGGGCCAGAACGGCCAGCAGGGCGGGCAACAGAACGGCCAAGGCAAACAAGGTCAGGGTCAGCAAGGCCAGGGTCAGCAAGGCGGTGGCCAGCAAGGCGGTGGCCAACAAGGGCAAGCCCAGCAGGGCGGCGGACAGCGCGGCGGTGGCCAGTATGACGGAAGCGTCGCCGGCGGGCGCATGGGCGGATTGCCCGGCGGTTATGGCCGCTTCCAACCGGAGGGAATTTTTGACCCCAACGGCGGCCCGGGCGCTCCCGATCCCACGGCTCTAGTGCGCGAAGCCCAGGCTCAGATGAATGGCCTGCGCGAGCGTATCGGCGACCTGGATCCCGATCTGGCGCGCGATATCAACGACCTCAGCCGCGATCTTTCGCGCCTGAGCGTTGGCAACACGGCTTCGAACGAGCTCGAAGCGCGCATCAGCCGCGAAATTCTGCCGAAGCTGGAGGCGCTGGAAGTCCAACTGCGCCGGCAGTCTTCGGAGCTGGAAACCGGGCAGGTGCGCAGCGGCGGTTCCGACCGCGTGGCGCCGGGCTTCACCGACGCCGTGGCCGAATACTTCCGCAAACTCAGCAAAGGCCGCTAAGCGGAATACGTAACACGAAAGGAAAAGGGCAGGCCGGCGAACCGGACCTGCCCTTTTTTACTGCCCGCGCGGCCCGATTACGGATCGATCGGACCGACCACCGTTACGGTGGTCTGCGCCGTGGCGATTTGCCCATTGGCCGCGGTTGCCGTACAGGTGTATGTCGTCGTGTTGATGACCCGTA
This sequence comes from Bryobacterales bacterium, assembly GCA_009697505.1. Classification (GTDB taxonomy): domain Bacteria; phylum Acidobacteriota; class Terriglobia; order Bryobacterales; family Bryobacteraceae; genus Palsa-187. The sequence continues at coordinate 9,127 of SHUD01000006.1, read as the reverse complement.
CCGCTGCCACAGCCGTACTGGTGCGGAACTCCACGCCGGCTATGTTGACCGTCGCGGCTCCAATCGTCTCGCATACCAGAATGGAGTTGTTGCCCGAGGCCACCGTGGCAGGCGTTGCCGTGAACGACAGGATCTTCACCGAGGTAATGACGGTGATCGTCGTGGTTGCGGTCACGCTCCCGGCGGCGTTGCTCGCGGTGAGCGTATACGTGATGGTCGAAACCGGGGAGACCCTGTGGCTGCCCGTCAGCCCCACCGTGCCGAGCGTGGTGATGTCGACCTTGGTTGCGTTTTCCACCACCCAGGAGAGCTCCGAGCTTTTGCCGTAATCGATGGTCGCGGGGTTCGGCGCGAAGCTGATGATCCGCGGCAGAGAGTTGGCCGCGTTCACCGTTACCGTGGCTGTCGCGGTTGCCGTCTGCGTTCCCCGCGTGGCCGTCAGCGTGTAGGTGGTCGTGGTGGTTGGCGAGACCGGCGAGGAGCCGGAAAGCGCGACCGTCCCCAGGCTGGTAATCGAAACTGTGTCGGCGTTGATCACCTGCCATCTCAGCGTGGAAGACTGGCCCGCGTTAATGGCCGTGGGATTCGCCGTGAAGTTGATAATCTGCGGAGGCGCCGGGTTGCCCGCCGCCACCGTGACGCGCGCCACACCCTGCGCGCCGAGCGAATCTTTGACCGTCAGACGGAACGCGTAGTTCTGTCCCACCGCGGCGGCGAACGTGGTCACGGCTGCCGTGGGCGCCGAGAGCGGCACGGTTGGTCCGGACTCCTGCACCCACTGGAACGTGATGGGGTCGCCATCGGGATCGTAGGAGCGAGAACCATTCAAGGTTACCGTCGCCGAGCCCGGCAAAGCCTGATTGGGGCCGGCGTCGGCCACCGGCGCCTGATTGCCGATGCGCGCCGTGCGCGTCAGCACTTCGTAGCGTATGCGCGGAATCTGCACCGGTATGGGGTGATTGGAAGTTAGGAAATCCCGCGGCTGCAGGCGATTGCCGAACTGCAAGCCCGCCACCGCGCGGCCGTTATTGCCGCGGCCCAGCAGGGTCTCGTTCATGCCGCCTTCCAGCGTAAAGGCGATCTTATCGGTCACTGGGAAGATCAAGCGGAGCGTGCCGCCCACGCGGTCGCCGGCGGTCGTGCTACGCAGGTAGCCGAGATTGCCTTCCAGATAATTGTTTCCGAACAGCGGCGCGTTGCCGCTCACGCCGGCCTGATCCACCACGCGCAAGTAGCGCTCCAAGGCGAAGCTGCTGGAGATGAGGGTCCGGTTGACCAGCGCGTCATCCAGGAATGCTTTGGTGCCGAACGCTCCGATCTTGCCCCACTGGAACAGGTAGTCGGCCGTGAACGCCGCTTGCCCGATGGTTCCACCGGTCTGATCGCCCGTCAGATTCACGTGCTTGAAGCTGCCGAACAGGCCCACCTGGAAGCGGTTGATGCGATCCACCAGGCCGAAGTCGAATTGGCCTTCGCGCTGGCCTTTGTTGTAGAAGTATTCGCCTTCCGATTGGAACGCGTAGTTGTTGCCGAACGGCGCGAAGTAGCGCCCCTTGCCGGTGAACGTCACATCGCCATTGTTGTTGGCGCCTACGTTTACGCCCATCAATTGGAACTTGGGCAGCGTCTTTTTGTCCAGCGCATCGGTCACCGCCTTGGCGACTTCATCGGTCGAGGGGACGCGCGGCATGGCGGCCGGCGCCGGGGCGGCGGCAGGCGCTGGCGGAGGCTGATTCACGCGGCTCGCCAGAGTGTCCTGATTCTGCTTCAATGCCGCGAGCTCATTGGCGAGTCTTCTGTTCTGATCCGCCAGGTCCATCAACATCCGTTCAATGGCATCGAGTTTATCCAGCCGCTTCAGGACTTCGTTGCAGCAGTCCGTCATGCCCGCCGCCGGAGTGGGCTGCAGCGCGCGAATGGCGTCGCCCGCGCCGCCCGCTCCCACCGTGCGTCCCTGCTCATCGAGCACCGTGAGCGCCACGCGGCGGTTCATCCAGCGCGCTTCATCCGTGCGTGAGTAAGCCCCTTTCTCGCCCGTGTACTTGGGAGCTTCCTTGCCCCGTGAAGTTACGCTGATTTGCGCGGGCCGCGCGCCGTACTTCACCAGAAAATCACGGACCGAATTGGCGCGCGCCAGGCCGAGTGTTTCGTTGTAGGCGTTGGCGCCCACGGCATCCGTGTGGCCCTCTACGGTCACCCTAAAGCCCGCGTTTTTCTGCAGCAGTTCTCCTAGCCGCAACAGGCTGGGGAACCCGTCCACCAGCACGGACGAATTGTATTCAAAATTAATTTCCTCCCAGTCGTTTGTGCTTACAGGCGTGTTAATGCCCTGGGCGAATAGACCGCCGGCGAGAAGAGACAGTACCGGTAGTAATGTAAATATTCGTGGGAACAACGGTAACCTCCAGTATTTCTTGAATTTCTTGAAGGATCGGCAGGGGTGAGCAAATCGGGTATGCCCTCCGACGAACATGGCCGGAACTCCAGGATACACAAGCCCACCAAATTGCTCTAAAATATGGAGCAATTAGGTTGCTTCAGAACTTGCGGGAAGGCCATTTAGCTCCGATAATGAAGGCGAGCCTGCCGGATGGGTAGCCGCTGGCCCGCGCGACCCGCGGGCGGGAGGAAAGTCCGGTCTCCATAGGGCAACATGCCGGCTAACGGCCGGGGGGGCCCGCTCAAAGCGGGTTTTACGGATAGTGCCACAGAAAATATACCGCCGGGCGGGCAACCGCCAGGTAAGGGTGAAAAGGTGCGGTAAGAGCGCACCGCGGCCGCAGTAATGCGGCTGGCAGGGAAAACCCCATGTGGAGCAAGACCAAATAGGGGAGCAGGAGCGGCCCGCTCCGTTACGACTTCCGGGTAGGTTGCTGGAGCCGGGGAGAGATCTCCGGCCAAGACGAATGGCTACCACCTCGTTCGTAAGGACGGGGTACAGAAACCGGCTTATAGTCCGGCAGGCTCTTTCTTTTTAAAGACTTCCATCTCTCCCATTTACTGCATAACGATGATAAGATGAAAGTTATTTAACCTCTGCCGTGCGCCATGACCGCGTGTGAGCGCGGAGGGTGGAACACCGTCTTGTTGAGAAAAGGAAACTTATGCTCCGTATCCGGACGTGCGTGGCGCTTGTGGTTTTGACAAACGCCCTTTCTGCCGCGGAAACCTTGACCCTCGATGAGGCGCTCAATCTGGCCGACCGCGCCCACCCCAGTCTCCAGGCCGGCGCCGCGCAGATCGATGTCGCTCAGGCCGGGATCACTACGGCCAGAGCCTATCCCAACCCGGAAACGGGCGTCATGGCAGGCCGGCAAACCGCGGGACTTCCCGGCAACTACGCGGGTAAATCGTTCTTCTATTATTTTTCCCAGCCGCTCGAACTCGGCAAGCTTCGTCCTTCCCGGATCGAATTCGCGCAGCGCGGACGCGACAGCAGTCAGATTGCGCTCACGGAAGTTCGCCTGGGTGTCCTGTCCCGAGTACGCCGTTCTTTTTATCAGGTGCTCCGCCGCAAGAGCCAGATTCAACTCGCCGCGGAGCGGTCGAAAATGGTGGAAGATTTGCATCGCAGAATTCAGGTTCGCGTGGAGGTGGGCGAAGCCGGCCGGCTGGAGTTGTTGCGCGCGGAAGCGGAAGCTGCTACCGCGCGAACAGCGGCCAACAGCGCCCAACTGGAGTTAGTCACCGCGTTATCCCAATTTCGCGCCGCGGTAGCCGCGCCGTTAGCGTCCGATCTCGATTTGCAGGGGGCGCTGGATCCCGTTCCTCCGGGGTTATCGCTCGATCAGTTGCGCCAGGAAGTGCTGGAGCGGAACCCTTCGCTGGCGCTGGCGCAATCGGAGCTGAGCCGGGCGGATGCCAATCTCAACTACCAGGTGGCGCAGCGCCGGCCGCAACCCGCTCTGCGTACCGAGGCCGACTATCAACCCGGTAACCCGTCGTACCGCGCCGGCATCGCCATCCCTCTGCCTTTCTGGAATCGCTTTCAAGGCCCCATTGCCGAGGCCGCCGCATCCATCCGCGTGGTGGATCGCCTGGCCCGTGCGCAGCAGATTGAATTGCTGGCGGCTCTCGAAGGCGCCTACGGGCGTTATCAGGTCGCCGGACAACAGATCCTGGCCTTTGAGCAAGGGGTTCTGCGGGAAGCCAGCCAGGCGCTCGATGCCGCCGAAACCGCCTATCAACTCGGCGAGCGCGGAATCTTGGAAGTGCTGGACGCCCAGCGCGTTCTCTATGGCGTACGATTTGACTATGTGACGGCGCAGTATGAGCGCCAGGATGCGTTGCTGGAAATTGACCAGCTGCGCGCCATTGATCTGCGGAGGCCCGTGCCGTAATGTGGAGCATGATACTTGCAATGCGGAAATTATCCGTAACCATCGCCTTCGTTCTTTTGGCGGGAACGGGATGTAACCGCGGCGGGTCGCAACAAACGGCCAGCGCCGCCGGCCCGGCGGGAGCTGTTGCTCCGCAGGCCAAGTCGAATCCCATGGAGATTGAGGTTACGGAAACGCTGATGCAGCGTCTGAAGCTCGGCGAGCCGTCGTACTCTCAGATCGGCGCCAGCATCAGCGTGGCCGCCAGACTTGAAGTGGACGAAACCAGGGTGGCGCGCGTCGGCTCTCCCGTGATGGGCCGCATTATCGAACTGGACGTCCTCGAAGGCCAGCAGGTCACGGCCGGGCAATTGCTCGCGGTTGTAAATAGCACCGGTCTTTCCGGCGCCCAACTGGCTTACATGAAGGCGCTCTCTCAGGAACAGTTGGCGGAACGCGCCGTGGGGCGAGCCCAACAATTGCTCGACGCCGGCGTCATCGGCTCGGCGGAACTCCGGCGCCGCGAAGCGGAACTGTCGCAAGCCACGGCCGAGGTAACGGGTACACGCGATGAACTGGTGGTCCTGGGGTTGTCCGACGAAGCGATTGCTCGCGTGCGGGATACGCGCACGATTGATTCCAAGGCGCGCGTCCTGGCCAGCCGGAGCGGAACCGTCGTGCAGCGCAGGGTGACCGTGGGACAGGTGATTCAGTCCGCCGATACACTAGCCGAAATTGCCGATCTGAGTTCTTTGTGGTTAGTAGCGGATGTGCCCGAGCAGGCGGCGGGCTCGCTGGTGGCCGGACAAACCGTGGAGGCCGAGATTGCCGCCATGCCGGGCCACGTCATTCATGGCAAGATCTCCTTCGTAAGCGCGATTGTCAACGCGGAAACACGCACGATCCGCGCGCGCATGGACCTTCCCAATCCGAACCAAAAGTACAAGCCGTCCATGCTGGCCACCATGGCCTTGAAAGATCCAACCCAGATGAAACAAGTGGTCCCCGTGACGGCGGTGGTGCGCGAGGGAAACACGGAGCACGTCTTCGTGCAAGTTGGTCCCAGCCGCTTCCTGCTGCGTCCCGTTACGCTGGGTGAGCAGTTCGGCAATCAGCGAGTGGTGATCGATGGCATCCGCTCTGGCGAGCGCATCGTGACGGACGGCGCGTTCCACTTGAACAACGAGCGCGTCCGGCTTGCCATCCAGGGAGCCTGACCGATGCTCCATGCTCTGATTCGCGCCGTCTTGCGGCAACGGCTGGTGATTGTTGTCATCGCGGCGATTGGCGTCGGCTTCGGCATGGACGCCGCCCGGAAACTTTCCGTGGACGCCTTCCCGGATGTCACCAACATTCAGGTGCAGGTGGCCACGGAAGTGCCCGGCCGATCTCCCGACGAGATCGAACGCATTGTCACGATTCCGGTCGAAATCGGGATGACGGGTCTCCCCGGCATGACCGAACTGCGCTCGCAGACCGAACCCGGAATCTCCATTGTCACGCTGGTGTTCACGGATGCCACGCCGCTGTATTTCGCGCGGCAGTTGGTCGCGGAACGCTTGGGAGACGTGCGCAGCCGAATGCCGGATAACATTAACCCGGTCTTGGGCCCGGTGTCCACCGCGCTGAGCGAAGTGTATACCTATACCTTGGAGAAACCTGGGGACGGGGAGCGGGCACTCGCGAAAGAAGACCTTGTGGAACGGCGCACGATAGAGGACTGGGTGGTGCGGCCCTTGCTGCGCAACATTCCCGGCGTTGCCGAAATCAATTCCACCGGGGGATACGTCAAGCAGTATCAGACGCTTGTGGATCCGGTGAAGATGCGCTACTACAATCTCACCATTCACGACGTTCGCGAGGCGCTCTCCCGCAACAATGCCAATTCGAGCGGTGGGATTCTGCCGCAGGGCCCTGAGGTTTTCCTGGTGCGCGGCCTGGGCCTGATCAAGGACTTGGACGACATCCGCTCGATTGTACTTAAGGAAGTCGGCGCCACGCCGGTATTTATTCGCGATGTTGCGGAAGTGAAGCTGGGCGAGGAAGTCCGCTTTGGGGCCATGATCAAAGGCGGCTATACAGAGGCTGTGGGCGGCATCGTCATGATGATTGCCAGCGGCAATGCTAAAGCGATCGTCAAGAGTGTACATGCTCGCGTGGAGGAGATCAACTCCAAGGGGATGTTGCCCGAAGGTCTCCGGATCGTTCCCTACTATGACCGCTCCGAGCTGGTGGACGCCGCGCTGTGGACCGTCGAGGAAGTGCTGCTGGAAGGGATTGCGTTGGTCGTTGTCATCTTATTTCTGTTTCTGGGAGACCTCCGTTCGAGTCTGATCGTCATTGCCACGCTGGTTCTGACGCCGCTGCTGACGTTCGTGGTCATGAACTCGTTGGGCATGTCCGCCAATCTCATGTCGCTGGGAGGACTCGCGATTGCAATCGGGCTCATGGTGGATGGCTCCGTCGTGGTGGTGGAAAATACCTTCGCCAAGTTGGGGCATCACCGTAGTGAAAGCCGCATGAATGCCATTCATAACGCGGTGCTCGAGGTGGGCACGCCCGTGATTTTCGGGATTGGCATCATCATCCTGGTGTTCCTGCCGCTGATGACGCTCGAAGGCATGGAGGGCAAGATGTTTTCGCCACTGGCTTTCACCATCGCCATCGCGTTGGGTATCTCGCTGATTCTCTGTTTGACTCTGACTCCGGTGCTTTCTTCGTATCTGCTGAAGGGCGGATCCGAACATGACACCCTATTGGTGCGCGGTATGAAGCGCCCCTATCTGTGGATCTTGAGCGGAGCGCTCCGCTTTCCCAAGATCACCGTCATTGGGGCGCTGGCCCTGTTTGCCGGCGCATTGGCGTTGTTTCCTTATCTGGGAACGTCGTTCATCCCGGAATTGAAAGAAGGCACCCTCTCGCCGAATATGGATCGCGTCCCCAATATTTCGCTGGACGAATCCATCAAGATGGAGATCGAGGCCATGCAGAGCATCCGGAAACTGCCTGGGGTGAAGCACGTGGTCTCGCGGCTGGGGCGCGGGGAGTCGCCCGTGGATCCGGCGGGCTACAACGAATCGGATTTGGTCATTCAGCTCCAGCCGCTGGAAGAACGCAAAGGTCTGACCCAGGAAGCCATCGCCGACGAGGTCCGCAAAATCGTTTCGAAATTCCCCGGCGTCAACGTCATCATGGCGCAGCCGATTTCCGACCGTGTGGATGAAATGGTAACGGGTGTCCGCGCCGACGTGGCCGTAAAGATCTTCGGCGACGATCTGGATAGGCTGATCGGCACCGCCAATGAGGTGGCCCGTATCGCGCGCGGCATCCGCGGGACCGGTGACGTCAAGGTCGACCGCATTTCGGGCCAGCAGAACCTGGACGCCACCATTGACCGGCAGGCCATCGCGCGTTACGGCTTGAGTGCCGCTTCGGTGCACGAGTCTATCGAAGCCGCCGTGGCCGGCGCCTCCGCCACGGAAATCTACGAAGGGGAACGGCGGTTTTCGGCCGTGGTGCGCTACCCCGAGCACCTCCGCGACAGCATTGCCGATATCCGCGGTATTTTGCTCAAGGCGCCGGGCGGTGAGCAGGTTCCGCTAGGCAGTCTGGCGCATATCAAACAGCGCGAGGGTCTGTCGCTGATCAAACGCGAGATGGCCAGGCGCCGCATTGTGGTTGGCGTGAATGTGCAGGACCGCGATCTTGGCGGCTTTGTGGCCGAGTTGCAGCAGAAAGTGGAGCGGCAAGTGAGTCTGCCGCCGGGCTATTACTACGAGTGGGGCGGGCAGTTCCAAAATATGCAGCGGGCGCTCAGCCATTTGATGGTCATTGTGCCCATCACCATCGGTGCGATCTTCTTTCTATTGTTCTTGCTGTTCAATTCCTTGCGCTTTGCCGCCTTGATCATCATGGTATTGCCGTTTGCCTCCATCGGCGGCGTAGTGGCTCTCTACCTTTCCGGCGAATATCTTTCCGTGCCGGCTTCCGTGGGTTTCATCGCCCTGTGGGGCATTGCCGTACTGAACGGTGTGGTGCTGGTGTCCTATATCCGCAGCTTGCGCGATGGTGGCAAGAACCGCGTGGAGGCGATCGTTGAAGGCGCCAAGATGCGCTTCCGTCCCGTCATGATGACGGCTACCATCGCCGCGCTGGGTCTGGTGCCGTTCCTGTTCGCCACCGGCCCGGGCTCTGAGGTGCAGCGCCCCTTGGCGATTGTCGTGATTGGCGGACTGGTTACGTCCACGCTGCTGACGTTAGTCGTCGTGCCGACAATCTACCGCTATTTTGACGATCTGCCGGCCGAAGCCGCCGAGCAGCGGTAAAGCCGCCTCGCGGCTAGGCAAAAATCGCGTCCGCCGCGAGGTGGGCGCCCAGCGCGAAATACAGCGGGATTTGCTGGCCTGCTTTGTAGGTCAGCGTGCGGCCATCGGGTGTCGAAACCTCGACTTGGCGGTGTTCGATATCCACCACCCAGAACTCGCGCGAGCCGTTCTCCAGGCACAACGTTTTCTTATCGAAAATCTCTGAAACCGTGTTAGACGGCGACAGGACTTCGATCACCAGGTCCGGGGCTCCGCTCAAAATTCCCTTGCGAGGTATGTGTATCCAGCGCTCTGCGGATACCAGTGCCACATCCGCCATCCTGTATTCGTGGTCGGCTAGACCATTTTCGTAGATAATAGGAACTGCTCTGGCTCTTCGCCTGGCCGCAGATGGCGAAAGCATATTCAGATGATTTGAGGCGCAAGCTGTTGGAGGCTCACCAGCAAGGTGAAGGGAGCCTGGAACAGTTGGCGGTACGATTC
>SHUD01000053.1 GCA_009697505.1 Bryobacterales bacterium | reverse complement strand
CCGCATGCTCCAGCATCGTCCCTCCACCGGCGAAAACGCCCCAAAACCGTCAGCGGAAGTTGAAATCGAAAAAAGTCAAAATACCATTCATCCCACTGAGCAAACACGACTTACCCAAGGGTCAAAATGCGATAGCCGGACAGCAGTGCGGACTTCCATACCCCAATAACCGGGGTGCTCGCCTTGCCCCAGCGTGACCGTGGCCGTGTAGTAGCCGGGTTGCAGCGTGGTTTGCAGCTTCGGCTCGAACAGCCCGGAGGCGGGATTCAGAAAGACCTTGCGGATTCGATTGTTAGCAAGATCGGCGATGTAGAGGTTTCCTGCCGTATCGAGTGCGAGAGCATTCGGCACCGCCAACTTCGCCAATGTTGCTGGACCCTCATCTCCTGAGAACCCCACTTGGCTCGTACCGGCGACCAGAGTTTGTGGTCCGCTAGGACTGAGGCGGAGCACGACGCTGCCGTCGCCGCTCGGTACGTACAAATTCCCTTGCGCATCAAACGCCGCCTTGCCAAAGCCGTTGTGGTTACGCAAAATGACGGTCGCAGTTCCATCGGGAGAAAAGCGGGTCAAATTCCCACCGATGAAGCCGGTGACGGGATCAGGAGCGAATACCGTAGAGTAGACGTTACCCGCGGCATCCACCGTGAGCTGCCCATTCAATCCGCGGCTCGAAATGGCAAACGTTGTAATCGTGCCTCCCGGAGAGACCTGACGAATGCTATTGCTGTAGTTGTTGCTGTCGGACAGATACAGGTTTCCTCGCGCATCGAATGTGATGCCATTCACCCACCCCAAGCTCGCGTTGACCGCGAGTCCGCCGTCTCCGTTTCCGGACGCGGGCACCGTTCCGTTGCCTACAACAGTGGTGACGTTCCCGTTGGAGTCGACTTTTCGAATTCGCGCGTTGCCGGCATTGCTGTTGGTGTTATCCGCGATATAGAGATTGCCCTCGCTATCGAGCGCAAGCGCACCCGGATAGGTAAAGAGCGCTTGTGAGATGGGCCCTCCGTCACCGGCGAAACCTGCGGGGTGGTTGCCCACAAGGGGCGTCAGAACGCCGTTGGGTGTAATTTTGAACACCCGGTTGTCGCCGGTTGAGAAATAAACGTTGCCCGCGGCATCCACCACCACATCCTGGGTCAGGCTCAACACGGCGCCACGCGCCTGTGCTCCGTCGTCCAAGTTGTTCCACTTGCCATTTCCCGCATAGGTCGTAATCGTTTGAGCGGAATCGATTTTGCGGACTCGGTAATTATACGAGTCCCCAACATAGACCTTCCCGAACGCATCGGTGGCCACGCTGAGCGGACTACAGAGGGTCGCAAGCGAAGCCGGCCCCTGATCGCCGGTGAAGGTAGGCACTCCCGTGCCTGCAAGGGTGCGAATTGTGCCGGCGGGCGTAATCTCGCGAACGCGATTGTTCAGTGAATCGGCGACGTAGAGATCGCCCGCGCGATCGAGCGCAATGCCGTCGGGAGAATTGAGCATAGCCGCCAGCGCCGGCCCGTCGTCGCCGGAATAGCCGTCTCCATTGCCACCTGCGATCGTGTTGATGATGCCGTCTGTCCCGATCCGGCGAATGCGGGACGAGCCCTTGGATTCCGCGAAGTAAATCACGCCGTTCTGGTCCACGGCGATACCGGACGGGGCGAGAAGCGTTGCATTGATCGCCGGTCCGCCATCCCCTGTGTTGCCGGGATTGCCATTGCCCGCAATCGTCGCAATGATACCTTGCGAATTTACTTTGCGGATGCGGCTGAAGCCGTCTGTGAAATACAGGCTTCCACCGGCATCGAGTGCGAGCCCCTGGGGGAAGCCAATGGAGGCCTGTGTCGCTGGGCCACCGTCGCCAGAGTAGCAGCTAGAGTGTACGCCACACGGTAAGGCTTTACCGGCCACGGTCGAGATAATACCTTGCGGCGTCACCTTGCGGATTCGGCCACTGTCGACAATGAACAGGTTACCCGACGTGTCGGTTGTCAATGCTTCCGGCGAACTGAGCGACGCGTTGATCGCCGGTCCGCCATCGCCTTCAAGTCCGTAAGTGCCGTTGCCGGCAACAATGGTAAGTACACCCGTCGTCGAGATCTTGACTACGATCAAATCAGCCGCATCGGAGACATACACATTGCCCTGAAGGTCGGTAGCGATTCCTTGGATCACTCCCAGAGGCACACTCGTAGCCGGGCCACCAATGCCGTTGACTTGAAACTGGCCGCCTCCGGCGATGGTCGTGATAATCCCCTCGGCGTGGCCGAGGGCCGCGATCCACAAGGCGCCGACCAAGATGTTACAAAAACGTGGCCTCATTAACAAACAATTCCTTGCATTTTTAGGCCCACTGACTAAGTGACTCACCAACTTCACGCGAAATAGTGGCACCTGTGTCGCATCGACACGGACTGCGGCATTCGGTTAGCTCGTGAGCGGCACCAACGCGCTTTCCATCCGCTTCAACTGGCCGCACGCCGCGTAGACATCCAGACCGCGCGGCTTGCGGATGAAGCATGGCACCGCCCGTTTCACAATCTCCTGGAACGCCGCGACCCGCAAGGGTTCGGGAGTATCGAACGGAATCCCGGGCCCGGGATTCAACGCAATCAGATTCACCTTGGCGTTAATGTGCGCGAGCAGCCGCACCACCCGCCGCGCGTCGGCGTCCGTATCATTCACGCCCTTGAGCAGGACGTATTCGAAGGTCAGCTTCTCCCAGGGACGCAGCGGATATTCGCGGCACGCCTCCATCAAATCTTTCAGATGATACTTGCGCGTGATCGGCATCAGCGCCTGGCGCTGTTCTTCCGTTGAAGCGTTCAACGAAATCGCCAGTTTCGGCCGCACCGGCTCGCGGCCCAGCTCGATTATGCGGGGAATGATCCCGGCAGTGGACAGCGTGATGCGGCGTGGCGAGATCGCCATGCCCCCGGGGTCCATCAATAAGCGCGAAGCTTTGATCACGTTCGCCAGATTCAGCAGTGGCTCGCCCTGGCCCATCATGACGATGTTGATGCGGTCAACTGGGGCAGTCCCGGCGGCCAATAAAACCTGCCCCACGATCTCGCCCGCGGAAAGGCTGCGCTCCAACCCCATCTTCGCCGTCAGGCAGAATTTGCAATCCACCGCGCATCCTACTTGGCTCGAGATACAGATGGTCGCGCGGTCCGCCTCGCCTTCGGCCGGCATCCACACGGTCTCTACGGTTTTGCCGTCGCCCAGTTTAAGAAGGTAGCGGCGGGTGCCGTCAGCCGAGTCGTATTGGCGCTCGACCGTGGGCATCCCCAGAGGGAATACCTGGTCCAGTCGTTCGCGCAAGTCCTTGGGAAGGGAGGAAATCGCCGCCAGATTCGCCACCCTCTGGCGGTAGACGGCGTCGTAAATCTGACGGGCGCGAAACGCCGGCTGGGCGCTGCCCAGAGCCGCCTGAATATCCGCAAGTTCCATTCCTACAATACTTTGCGGCATGAAATCAGTATAACATCGGGCTCGGCGCTAGAACCAGGAGGTACAATAGAAGCGCCTATGAAAACCAGCCTAGGCCGGCACAAGCCCAGGGACATCACCCGCACCGTGCTCCCCAACGGACTGCGCGTCGTCAGCGAGCGCATGGAGCACGTGCGCAGCGTTTCCGTGGGCGTGTGGATCGGCACCGGCTCGCGCGAAGAGACGCCGGAGCAGAGCGGCATCTCCCACTTTATCGAGCACATGCTGTTCAAGGGCACCACCAACCGCTCGGCCGAACAGATCGCGCGCTCGGTGGATTCAATCGGCGGCGGGCTTGACGCCTTTACGTCGAAGGAGCTGGTCAGCTACAACGTCAAGGTCCTGGATGAGCACCTGCCGCGAGCCTTTGAAATTGTCAGCGACCTGGTGCGCAACCCGCGCTTTGACGCTGCCGATATCGCCAAGGAAAAGGGCGTCATCCTGGAAGAGCTGAAGATGGAGGTGGATAGTCCCGAGTACCTCATCCACGAGATCTTTTCGAGCAATTTCTGGAAAGGTCACGCTCTGGGCCGTCCGATTCTGGGTACGGCGCAAACCATTCGCACCTTCGACCGCGACGCGGTGGAGGCTTACTACCGGCGTTACTATACGCCCAAGAACATCTTGATCACGGCCGCCGGCAACCTGAGGCACAATCAACTGGTCCGGCTGGCCACCCATCATTTTGGCGATCTCAAGCACCGGCCCGTAGCCCGGGCCGCGGGCAAGCCCAAACCGCATGCGCCACTGGTATTTCGCAACAAGGGGTCACTGGAGCAGGTACACCTCTATATGGGCGTGCCTTCCATTCCCATGCCGCACAAGGACCGTTTCGCCTGCTACATCTTGAACGCCATCCTGGGCGGGGGCATGAGTTCGCGGCTATTTCAGAATATCCGCGAAAAGCAGGCGCTGGCCTACACGGTTTATTCGGAGCTGACCATGTATCGCGACGCCGGGTGCATGATGATTTACGCCGGCTGTTCTCCGCGCTCGGCCGGAAAAGTTATTGATTCCATCGTGCAGGAGATGCGCGCAATCGCCGGACCTCTGGTCACTCCCGAGGAGTTACGGCGTGCCAAGGATCACCTGAAGGGCTCGTTTATGCTGGGCCTGGAATCCACCTCCAGCCGCATGGGCAATCTGGCGCGGCAGGAACTGTATTTCAAGCGCTTCTTTTCGCTGGATGAAATGCTCGCCAGCGTCGAGAACGTCACGGCAGAGCAAGTGCGGAAACTGGCCGGGGAATTCTTCGATCCCAAACAGACCGCGGTCGCCATGCTCGGGCGGCTGGATGGCTTCCGGGTCCGGCGCAAGGACTTGCTGGGTTGATCCCGGCCCCTCCGCACCAGATGAACCGTCTGCTGACAATCGCCGCGCTGCTGGCGGGGATGGCCACGCCGGGTTGGAGTCTGGATACCTCCAAGCTCAAACCCACTGGCTATGTGAACGATTTCGCGGGCGTCCTGGATGGCGGCAGCAAGCAAGCGCTCGAAGAATACGCCGCCAACCTCGAACGCGTCACCGGTGCGCAGATGGCTATCGTGCTGGTTCCCACTCTCGACGGCGATCCTGTCGAAGACGCGGCCAATCGCCTGTATCGCGAATGGGGCATCGGACAAAAGGGAAAGAACGAAGGCCTTCTCTTGCTGCTGGCAATTCGCGACCGCAAGAGCCGCGCCGAGGTAGGCTACGGTCTCGAGCCCATCATCACGGACGGACAGGCAGGCGGGATTCTGCGCGCCATCGCGCCCATCCTGCGCCAGGGCAACTACGGCGGGGGGTTGCTGGCCGCGGCAGAAACAATCGGCCGGCAGATCGCCCAGGAGAAGGGCGTGGATCTGAGCGGCGGCCAGCCGGAGCAACGCATCCGCCGGCGCAGCCCAGGGCCGTCGATCCCATTCCCTCTGATCGTCATCGGCATCATCATATTGCTGTCGCTGCTCAGCCGCGGCGGCAGCGGAGGCGGCGGCTTTCTGACCGGAATGATCCTGGGTAACATGATGGGGGGCCGCGGCGGCTGGGGTGGCGGCGGTTTCGGCGGGGGCGGTGGAGGAGGCGGCGGTTTTGGCGGCTTCAGCGGCGGCGATTCGGGTGGTGGAGGAACGTCGAGCGATTGGTAAACACCCGATTGGTAGATTTTATGGACGAACTCAACGAACTCGTAGCGAAACTGGAGCGTTCCTATCAGGACCGGCTGGTGTCCGTGCTGCTCTACGGTTCCGGCGCCAGTCAGCGTGACCGGCACTCGGACCTGAACGTGCTGTGCGTGCTCAAGCAGATCACGCCGCGCGAGTTGGGAGAAGGCGAACCCATCCTGCGCTGGTGGCGCGAACATGGGCACCCGTCTCCGTTGTTGATGAGCGAAGAGGAAGCCCACCACTCCGCGGATTGCTTCCCCATTGAGTTCCGCGACATGCAGGACCGGCGCACAGTGCTGCACGGCATCGACGTGATCGCCGGCGTCCACGTGTCCATGAAAAATCACCGGACTCAGGTGGAGCATGAACTTCGCGCCAGGCTCCTGCGTCTAAGACAGCAGGGGGCTCAGGTTCTCTCCGACCCTGGTGCGTTATTGAAGCTTTGCATGGATTCAGTGGGAACCTTTTGCACGCTGGGCCGTCACGCCTTGCTCTTGTCCGGTGGAATGGCCCTCCACGACCGGCGCGAAGTGGTCCACCGGCTCAAGGAAGTGCTGGGCGTATCCAGCAGCCCGTTGGATGTTCTACTGGACCTGCGGGAAGGAAAGCCCGGAGCCTCCGGCGACCCCAGCGAATGGTTCGCGCAGTATTTGGAATTTATTGGTAGGATGATCGAATTTGTGGACCGCCTGCCGGTCCACAAACATGAAGAGGAGAAGTCATGAAGATCGCTTTGGCTGTTCTGGGTGTGATCGTACTGCTGGTGTTGATCCTGGGCGGAAACCTGATGGGATCGCGCAACGAACTGGTAACCGAGAAAAACGCCGTGGAAGGGGCGTGGTCGCAAGTGGATGTCGCCTTGCAGCGCCGCGCGGACTTGATTCCGAATCTGGTGGAAACGGTCAAAGGCTTCGCCAAGCAGGAGCAAACGGTAATTCAATCCGTCGCGGATGCGCGCGCGGCCCTGGGCGGAGCGAGGACGCCGGCGCAAAGGATCGCGGCCAACGGCCAGCTCGACACAGCGCTCTCGCGCTTGCTGGTGGTGGTCGAAAACTACCCCAACTTGAAGTCCAACGAAAACTTCCTGCGCTTGCAGGACGAGCTGGCGGGCACGGAAAATCGCATGGCCATCGAGCGCCGCAAGTACAACGAAACCGTGCAGCGCTATAACACCGATATCGAACTGTTCCCCAAGAACATCGCGGCGTCGATGTTCGGCTTCCAGCGCAACGACGCCTACTTCAAAGCGGAAACGGCCGCCAAGGAAGCGCCCAAGGTGAAGTTCTAGCGTTGCCGCCCGGCATTTCTGGCGCACGGAGTTTCGTGGAGTGGGCCTTTAGCCTGCATCGGGGACTTCAGTCCCCGATCTTTCGCTGAACCGCACACCGCGGCGGCTAAAGCCACCGTGGCAGGCTGAAGCCTACTCCACCACGCACCTACCAGTGATTTCTCTGGAAGCCCACCAGTGCCGCCTCAAAAGCGCAAAGGGTGCGGCGCGCACCACCAAGGGAGTCAGGAACATGCTCGCGCCGCACTCCGTTTTGCGCGTGTTCCTCAAAAATCCGGTAGCAGTTGGTGCGGGGCGTCGATCCAGAAGTCCGGCTCCCAGCGGGCCAACTCCCCGGCCTCCCCATACCCCCAGGTGACAGCGCAAGTGCGAATTCCGGCGCGGCGGCCGGCTTCCATGTCCGCCGGCGAGTCGCCCACCAGAAGACAATCCGCGGGCCGCGCGCCCAGCGCTTCGAGGGATTTCAGCAGCACGCCCGGGTCGGGCTTGGCCGCGAAACCGTCGGTGCCCTGCACGTGGTCGAAGTGCTGGATCAGTCCGAACTGCTCCAGCACCAGGCGTGTCGTGGGAGTGCCCTTGGTGGTCGCCGTCGATTTCCGTCCGCCGAGCTGGTCCAAGGCCGACGCGACTCCCGGATACACCTTGGTAGCGGCGTGCTTGCGTTCCGCATAGATGCCGCGGTATTCCACCATCATCTGCTCGGCCTGCTCATGAGAGAAACCGAAGTCCACGAATTCTTCAATCAGGTGGCGGCCTATGTAGCGGACCAATACCTCGTGCGGAATATCGGTGCGCCCATGAGACGCGAGCACGGTCTGGACCGCGCCGCAGATATCCGCTTGCGAGTCCATCAACGTCCCGTCCACGTCGAACAGGTAGACCGGAAAAGCAGGGAGCATGCAATGCGCTTAGTTTATAATTACGCCGGCTGCGGGCCGCCTTCGAGCATGCCGGGAATGCGGCGCGGCGGTTCCGGCTTGAGAACCTGCTGCGTGCCTTCGCCCGTGCTGGACGGGGGCGGAGGCGTGGCCACCGCGGCCAGCATCTCGCCGGCAATCAACTGGCGGACTTCGCCGCCATCCAGAACTTCGCGTTCGAGCAGCGCGCGCGCAATGCGGTCCAGCGCGTCGGACTTGTCTTCGATGATCTTGCGGGCGCGGTCGTAGCCGTCCTGCACCAGCTTCTTCACTTGTTCATCGATGCGGATAGCGGTCGCCTCGCTGTAATCGCGATGCTGGGCGATTTCGCGGCCCAGGAAGATCTGCTCTTCGCGCTTGCCGAAACTCAGGGGCCCAAGTTCGCTCATGCCCCACTCGCAGACCATTTTGCGCGCCATGTCGGTGGCCCGCTCGATGTCGTTGCCGGCGCCGGTGGTGATCTGTTTCATGAAGATCTCCTCGGCGATGCGGCCTCCCATGAGGATGGCCATCTGCGCTTCCAAATAGGTCTTGTTGTAGCAGTGCTTATCGTCGAGCGGCAATTGCATGGTCAACCCCAGCGCCATGCCGCGCGGGATGATGGTGACCTTGTGCAGCGGATCAGCGCCCGGCGTCAATACGGCGACTAGGGCGTGGCCGGCCTCGTGGTAAGCGGTGTTCTTCTTTTCCTCATCGCTGATGATCAGGCTCTTGCGCTCCACGCCCATCATGACCTTGTCTTTGGCCAGTTCAAAGTCGAACTGGGTGACCACCTTACGATTCTGGCGCGCGGCGACCAGCGCTGCTTCATTGACCAGATTCGCCAAGTCGGCGCCGGCAAAGCCAGGCGTACCACGCGCGATCATGGACAGATCCACGTCGTCCCCCAGCGGCACTTTTCTGGTGTGGACTTTCAAAATCTGCTCGCGGCCCTTCACATCGGGACGCCCCACCACCACGCGGCGGTCGAAACGGCCGGGGCGCAGCAACGCGGGATCGAGCACGTCGGGGCGGTTGGTGGCGGCCACCAGAATCACGCCTTCGTTGCACTCAAAGCCGTCCATCTCGACCAGCAATTGGTTCAGCGTCTGCTCCCGCTCGTCATGTCCGCCGCCCAAACCGGCGCCACGATGGCGTCCCACGGCATCAATCTCATCGATGAACACGATGCACGGGGCATTCTTCTTGCCCTGCTCAAACAGATCACGGACGCGGCTCGCGCCGACGCCGACGAACATTTCCACGAAGTCCGAACCGGAGATCGAGAAAAACGGGACATTCGCTTCGCCTGCAATGGCACGGGCCAGGAGCGTCTTGCCGGTGCCCGGCGCTCCGATCAGCAGCACGCCCTTGGGGATGCGCCCGCCTAGTTTCTGATATTTCTGCGGCTCGCGCAGAAAGTCGATGACTTCCTGCAATTCTTCCTTGGCCTCTTCCACGCCCGCCACGTCCTTGAACGTGACTTTTTTCTGCTGCGAAGAGTGCAGGCGCGCGCGCGACTTGCCGAAGCTCAAAGCTTTGTTGCCGCCGCTCTGCATCTGGCGCATCATGAACACCCAGAAGCCCACCAGCAAAACGAATGGGATCGCGTTCATCAAAATCGAAACCCAGCCGCTGCCCGCGTCTTTTTCGACCTCGATGGCCACGCCTTTGTCGATCAGCAGCGTGGTGAAATCGTTGTAAGTATGCGGAACCGTGGAGCGGAACTCATCGCCGTTCTTGTACTTGCCGTGGACGTCGCCGGTCACGCTGTTGAGCGCGATCTTTTCCACTTTGCCCGCCTTCACATCCTGAACCAGGGCGGAAAAGTCCGGCTGCGCACCCTGCGGCTTACCGGTCTTGACCACGGCCCACACCAGGGCCACCAGGCACAAAATAACCAGCCACAGAACTAGATTTCTAACGTTTGAGTTCATGAATTTCCCTCACGCCGCACAACACGTTGCACAACCAGCAACCCGCACTACTCTTAAAGACGATGGGGAGGCCATAAAAGATTCAATTACCTTCCCAAATCCGCAACACCGGACCCTCGCCGCGGCCGGCGGTAAATTCCGCCGCTGCACCAAACCCCCGCGCCCATAAAATAGTAGCTCCCTTACTCACAATCGGCCAATTTTGCCGCCGCCATGAGGGTACCCGCGCCTGCTGGAACATTTCCTTCACTTTTCGCCGCTGGGCTTGCCCCGCCGGGCAGTACTCGTCGCCCGGATTCCAGCCCCGCAACTCCAGGGTTGCGGGCAGGCGGTCTAGACTCAGTTCCGCTACTTGTAGCGTAGCATCGTTTGGCGGCCGCGGACGCCTCGCCGAGCGACGGGCCGCCACCTCAAAATGGATCGCCCCGCCGTCTGCCGTGGGATAGGCGCCGGGAATGCAAAGGGTCAGCGGAAGAGGCGCCGTGGGCAGCCCCGCCGGTGCGATGCGCAACCAGTCGAACGACCGCCGGACTTCGATGTCTCCGGGCAGCCGCAACCGTCCGTTGCCTTCCGGCCGCGCCATCAGTTCCAGTACGGCTTCAATATGGGCGAACTCCAAACGGCGCAGGTCGCCCTTGGTATCCGCAAGCGCTCTGCGAATGAGCCGCCGCTGAATCGCGGCGGGAAAGTGGGCCACGTCAGCCAGACAAAATTCCACGCCTCCGTCGTTTTGTTCAAAGTCGTGACGCCGCAGCAGGTGGGCGGACAGGTCGTCCGCGTAGGCCTTCCACCAGCGCTCTTCTTCAAACGCCAGATCCGCCAGATGAGCGAGGGATTCACGAATGCGCGGATTCCACTCGCGGGCCAACCGCGGCAGCAGATCGTGGCGGATGCGGTTACGCGCGAAACGGGGATCGCGATTGCTCGAATCTTCACGCCACGCCAGGCCCCGCGCGCGCAGAAATTCTTCCACGTCGGCCCGGGTCACGTCGAGCAAAGGCCGGATGTAACCGTCCGCGGAGACCGGGTAGATACCCGCCAGGCCGGCGAGTCCGCTGCCGCGCAACAAACGGAACAGCACGGTCTCGGCCTGATCGTCGCGCGTGTGGCCCAAGGCGACCACGTCGGCCTGAGTCTTCATCAGCCCGGCGAAAAAGGCGCGGCGGGCGCGACGAGCCGCTTGTTCCAGATTGTCCTTTACGGAGGCAACGTCACCTTCGGCCCGGTAGAACGGTAACCCGAGCGATGCCGCGAGCGCGGCAACCAAGCGCTCGTCTGCGTCGGATTCTTCCCCGCGCAATTTGTGATTGAAATGCGCGACCGACAAACCAATACCATATTCCGCGGCCAGACCCGTGAGAATCTGCAGCAGGCACACGGAATCGGGTCCGCCGGAGACCGCCACGGCGACGCGAGCGCCCGCGGGCAGCATGTTATAACGAGTAATGGTTTTGCGAACTCGCTCCAGCACGGTGAATCCCTCCATTGTAGTGTTTGCCCTATGAGCGCCGGCCTCCAAGAGCGCGCGGCGCGCATCCGGCTTCTGCTCATGGATGTGGATGGAGTCCTGACCGATGGCTGCCTGTACAACGTCCCGGGACCGGACGGGCAGATGCACGAAACCAAGGGCTTTCAAGCGCAGGACGGCATCGCGCTGCAATGGCTGACCTGGCAGAACATCCAGACCGGCGTCATCAGCGGGCGCGTTTCGCCGGCAACAGTGACGCGCGCCAAACAGGTCGGCATGACCTATGTCTACCAGGGCCACATTGAAAAGCTGCCCATCTTGGAAGAAATTCTGCAACAGAGCGGCATTCCTCTTGAGGAGATGGCTTTCGCGGGCGACGATCTGACCGACATTCCCATCATGCGGCGCGTGGGTCTGGCATTCGCCCCCGCCAATGCATGCGCGGAGACCAAGCGGGTGGCTCATTTCGTTACCACGGCGCGGGGCGGAGCGGGCGCGGTGCGTGAGATGGCCGAATTGCTGATGCGCGCGCAAGGCAGTTGGGCGAATATCCTGAAGAAGTATGAGGTGGAATGAGTGAACGTTTCCAATATAGGCATCGAGCTCCGCACCAGTTCCGGCCCCGGCGTCTTGCATGAATTGACGGGGGTGATCGCACGCCACCAGGGCAACATCCTGAGCGTGGACTTCCACGAGGACCAAGCCTCCCATACGCAATATTATTTTGAGATCGAAGTCCCGGGGGATCCCGCCGCACTGGTGCAACACCTGCTCGACCTGCCCGTGGTGAGCCACGCCGCGCAAGTGGAGACGATGGAGAAGATCTACGGCAAGCGCATCATCATCATGGGTGGAGGCGCGCAGGTGGGCCAGGTGGCGTTGGGCGCGATCCTCGAAGCGGACCGCCACAATATCCGCGGCGAACATATCTCCGTGGATACCATTCCGCTGGTGGGCGAACAACAATTGGCGGCCGCCGTGCGCGCCACCGCACGCTTGCCGCGCGTGAAAGCGATTGTGATGGCGGGTGCGCTCATGGGCGGCGAAATCGAGCAGGCGGTGCGCGAGGTCCGCGCCCAAGGGATGCTCGTGGTGAGCCTCAACATGGCCGGCAGCGTCCCGGATGCCGCCGACCTGGTGGTCACCGATCCCGTGCAGGCCGGCGTAATGACGGTAATGGCAGTCGCCGACACGGCGAAGTTTACGGTGGAACGCCTTAAGCGGCGCGTGTTTTAGCCGCGGGCCTCCGCGGTCAACTCTTCCAGGAAGTGGATTTCCCGGCGCAGAGCTTCGAGCTCCGGCGCAATGTGTTGGAATTCGCCTCTCTGCGCGGCGCGCTCGATGCGTTGCGCGCAGTCTCCCAATTTGCGGGACGTGAGTTGCTCGGCGGCAGCCGCGATCTTGTGGGCTTCGGTGGCCAGCGTCGCTCCATCCGCGTCTCCCGTGGCGGCCTCGATGCGTTGCAGGCGCTCGGGGGCCAACTGCAAGAACACGCGAAGCAGGTCGTTGGCCATCCCGGATTCGTCCTGCATCAGGCGATCGGCCAGACCGCGCTCGATCTCGTTTATCGGGGCCGGCCGCTGCATCTGAGCACGGCCCAGCAGAAACTCTTCAATCGTCGCGATCAGGTGAGCCGCCTGCACGGGCTTGGAAATGTAGGTATCCATGCCCGCCTGGATGCAGCGCTCACGGTCGCCGTTCATGGCGTGCGCCGTCATGGCGATAATGGGCAGGCTGTTCCAATGGGCATTCCGCCGGATCACGCGCGGGGTTTCCAAGCCGTCTAGTACGGGCATCTGCACGTCCATCAACACCAAATCGTATTCGTGGTCGCTCCGCTCGCTGGCTTCCAGTTTGGCGAGTGCTTCCCGTCCGTTGGCCGCGACATCCAACTGGTAACCCTTCTTGCGCAGGATCGCCATGACGACTTTCTGGTTCACCAAGTTGTCTTCCACCAGAAGCAGACGGGCCGCCGAGGGTTCCACCTCGGCTGGAGCCGCCGTCACGCCAGTCGCGGGATCCGGCGCCGCGCCGGCCACCGCTTCGCACGGGAGCTTGACGGTAAACGTACTGCCTTTGCCAACTTTGCTTTCCACGTAAACCGAGCCGCCGTGCAGTTCCGTCAAGCGTTTGATGATCGCCAAGCCCAGGCCCGTGCCGCCGTACTTGCGGGTAATGCTTCCGTCGGCCTGCGTGAACTTGTCGAAGATCGTGGAAAGTTTGTCGGCGTCGATACCGGGTCCGGTGTCGCTGACTTCGATTTCCATCACCGCGTTGCCGCCGGCCGCTGGACTTGCGCTGAGGCGCAGACTGACCCACCCGCAATCGGTGAATTTCACCGCGTTGGAAAGAAGATTGGCCGCCATTTGCCGGACCCGCAGCGGGTCACCCATGATGTGCGCGGGCGCGGCCGAATCCACCTCGAAATGGAGCGCAATGCCTTTCTGCGAAGCCCGCGCCTGGAAAGATTTCACGCAATCGTCGAGCACGGTGCGGACGTTGAAGGGAATCCGCTCGATCATCATCTTGCCGGCTTCGATCTTGGAAAGATCCAGAATGTCGTTCAGTAGAGCGAGCAGAGAATAAGCCGACCGTTGCGCGATTTCGAGCTGCTCTTTCTGCTCGCCATCCAGGTTGCTGTCGAGAACCACATCCAACATGCCGAGCAGCCCGTTCATGGGAGTGCGCAGCTCATGGGACATATTGGCAAGGAACTCGCTTTTGGCCTGGCTCGAAGCCAGCGCTGTCCGCGTGGCTTTTTCCAGGTCTTCCGTGCGCTGCCGGATGCGTTCTTCCAGCAGCTCCCGGTGCTGCCGGATCTCTTCTTGGGACGCGGTCAGGTCCTCGATCATCCGGTTGAAGCTTTCGCCCAGATGCTGGATCTCATCCCGCGTGGCGCTAACCTGAATGGGCTCCAGCTTTCCCTGCCGCACCGCGGTCATTCCTTGCTCCAGCAGCTTCAACGGACGGGCCAGTAAGCGAATTGTGAAACGCGAAATCAATCCTGCCGCGAAGGCGACCACCGCGCACAACAGCACCGCCTTCCTGAAATCGAAGGCCTGGTGGCGGATGTCCCACAGCATGATCACCAGCACCAGCCAGGTCAGCAGGGCGACGATGAAGCGCGAGAACTTCGACGATAAGGATCGGAACTTGGCCGGTTGCTGGGCGTCCACGTATAACTATAGTGCTCCGTCTTGTCCCAACACACTATTAGATGTTCACCTTAGTACCCGGAGATTTCCTTCAGTAGGTTGCCTGAACCGCCGGTCCCATGGCCGCGCGGCCCGTGTTCGTGAGTGACGGCTGGTATCCTGATGGAAGTGTCTTCCCGGCTGGCCACATCTTTGTGCGGCATCTCCTTGAAAACGCCTGTTCTGGCGGCATCGGGAACCTACGCGTACGGCATGGAGCTGGCCCAGGTGGCGGATCTGGCCGCCCTGGGAGGAATCATCACCAAGGGTCTGTCGCGCCAGCCCATGGACGGCAACCCCGCGCCGCGCCTGTTTGAGACCGGCTGGGGAATGATGAACTCGGTGGGCCTCCAGAACCTCGGCGTAAGGGCCTTCGTGACGGATAAGCTGCCCGCGCTGCGTTCGATTCCGACTCCTGTGTTCGCCAATGTATTCGGTTACGCAGTGGAAGACTACGTCGAAGTAGTGCGTGTGTTGGAGGACGCCGAGGGACTGGCCGGGTACGAATTGAATGTCTCTTGCCCGAATACAAAGCACGGTGGTGTGGTCTTCGGCGTGGACCCGGGATTATTGAGCCAGGTGGTTGCGGCCGTGCGGAATGTAGCTAAACGCCCGCTGATCGTAAAACTGTCGCCGAACGTGACACGGATTGAACCGCTGGCGAAAGCCGCCGCCGAGGCCGGGGCCGACGCCCTTTCACTGGTGAACACGTTCGTGGCTCTGGCGATCGACGCGCACACGCGGCGCCCCCGTTTGGGTAACGGCATGGGCGGTCTTTCCGGTCCGGCCATCAAGCCCATCGCGCTGCGCATGGTTTACGAGGCCGCGCAGGCCGTGAAGATTCCAGTGATCGGCCTGGGTGGCATCGCCAGCGGAACCGCCGCCGCCGAATTCATGATTGCCGGCGCGAGCGCCGTCCAAGTGGGAACGGCAAATTTTTGGGATCCGCAGGCGCCGCTGCGGATCGCACGTGAGCTGGACGCGTTTCTCCAGCAGGAAAACATCGCCAGCGCGGTGGACCTGGTCGGAACGCTGCGCTGGAAACAGGAAACCCTATGAACCCCAAAATCATCTCCACGGACCACGCCCCCCAGGCCATCGGTCCCTATTCGCAAGCCGTCATTTCCAACGGATTCGCCTTCCTGAGCGGGCAGATTCCCCTGGACCCGGCAACCGGCCAACTCGTGGAAGGAGACGTCACGGTCCAGACCGTACGTGTACTGGAAAATTTGAAGGCCGTGCTGGAAGCCGCGGGCTGCACTCTGGCCAGCGTCGTGAAGACCACCGTCTATCTCCAGGACATGGGCGAATTCGCCAAAATGAATGAGGTTTATGGGCGATATTTCGCGGCGAATCCACCGGCGCGCGCGACCGTCGAAGCCGCACGCCTCCCCCGTGATGTTCGGGTGGAGATCGATTGCATAGCCACCGTGAGCGCATAAAAGACCAAACTGGTCTGGGTTCCGCCGGCGGAACTGCAATAATCTCAAGAACCTTATTCCGCTTATTTGTATTATTTAATTGAGAACATTTCAGTAGCGTCCGGCTATAAGTCGAGCAGATTCAACTGCTTGAAAATTGCGTCTGATTTTTCTTGGGAATGTACTCGTCCGAAGGCGTGTAAAATGGGCACTTCCTCGAACAGAGTGAGGCTGAGCACCTGTAGGATTTCGTGAAGGC
>SHUD01000052.1 GCA_009697505.1 Bryobacterales bacterium | reverse complement strand
GTTGACCATGGCGGTGGTTAATCCGCCGACCACAGCCGACGGGGAACCTGATGTGGTTGGCGTGTTATACACCACCATGTTCTGAATTCCGGTGGTATTGGTGGGATTGACGGCGCCGTAACGCGCCCCTGTGCGCGCCCGCTCGACTAGAACCTGGTGGAAATAGAGCACCTGCCCGAAGTCCACAATACCGATCAGCAGCAGCAGGAAGGTCAACAGGATCAGCGCCGCTTCCACAAGGTTGGATCCCCTCTGCCGCGGATCTCTGGGTTTTTGATGCTTGCCGTGCTTTAGCATGTGTTCGCTCCGCCGTTGGTGGAACAGTATTTTCCGAAATAAGGTATGGTCATCGAGGGCTTGCCGGTTACGGTCCACGATGCCACGACCGCATCGATCGTATAACTGCTGATGTTGATTGTGACCGAAGTGGGAATGGACGCCGCGTTGCCGCTGCCGGCGCAATTCACCACGACGGAGACCGCCCCGGTGGTCAGATTCGGGGCGATCGTCTGCGTCCCGGTCGCCGTGCTGCCATAAACCACCATGTTCCGGACGGCCGTGGTATATGCGGAATGCGCCGAGCAACTGCTCCCGCTGTTGTCAACTTCCGCGAGCGAAGCATAGCGCGCGCCTTCGTGTATTCCGCTCACCAGTTCGTTGTAAACATACATCTGGTAGCCGAAGCGGAAGACACCGGTGAACATCGTGGTCAAGAGGGTGGCGCAAAGGGCAAATTCCACCATCGCGCTTCCGCGGCGGGAACCCCTGGCCCGGCGCGTCGTTGTCCTATGTACCCCAGCCCCAAGTACCCCGGCCCTGCGAATCTTCATTGCGTCAGCCTCACCACATAGGCGCCGGCGATGCCGAATACACCACCGCTTCCACCGTTGGTTTCCGATCCCATATAAATCGCGCACCAGGCTTCGTTGCCACCGCCTGCTGATGAGTAGACTGTACGCAGCAGGAAGGACGCGAAACCCATCACAGTGTATGGCGTCGGGTACGCCGTTGTTACGTTGGGGCCGCTGTTGACCGGCATCACGATCTTACGCATGTTGTTGCCGTTGTAGGCAGGGGCGATGCCGGTAGTGACGTAGGAGTAATTTGTCTGGTCCGTGTCGTAGCTGGCTCGGGTGGTTAAGGCATTCTGCATCGCCGCCTTGCTGCCATTCGTCATGATTAGTGTGTCGCCTACCGCCAACGCCATGGTTTGCTCGGCTCCTAAAATCGCATCGGCGATCGCGGATGCGGCCTGCAACTCGAAGTACCCGCGGACAGAACCGGGCACCTGATCGGAAAAATTGTACAGCGGCCAGGCGAGTTGATCTCCGTGGCAGGCTTTGGTCATTCCGCCTGGGTTGCTGTTGATACTACCGGGCCAATGAAAGCCGTAATCCTCTCCGGTCAAATAGCCATAATTTCCCGTGGCGTCGCAGCCCGTGATAATGATGGCCGAGCAATTGGGCATATGGGCGAAAGGCGTAAAAGGCATATAGCCGCCCAGCGGGAAGGTCTGCGGGACCACGCCAGCTACTGCCCGGGCGGTCACAGTTTGCGTGTAACCGGTCCCCAGCGCCGGCATGAAGGACAGGTCCACGGCCGGCGTCACAGTGACGCGGACACAGCCGTAGTCGGTATAGGGAGACGAAGGCGCCGTAGTCCAGGCCCCACTCGTGCAGGCGGAGGAACCACTGGACCCGGGCGTCTTGGTCGCAAATTCCACCGTCCGAATACCGGCGGGGAACGCCTTGGTGCCGAACATCCACTTATTCGTGCTGTTGGCGACCTCGGTTTGCGCGGCCGTTATTCCCGTCGATTTTCCATTCAGTTCCTTGGCGGCCGCCATGGCTGCAATGTCGGCAAACGCCTGGGCTTCGTTCTTGACGATAAAGACTCGTCCCAAATCGGCCGACAATCCCAACATCCCGACCAGAACAAACAACCCGGCCGCCGTCGCCGTCAACGTGAAACCAAATTCTTTGTTCCGCGCCTTGAACCGCATGCTGCATTTAGCTTGGTGATGAATCATGATGCACCTTCCGTACCAGTATTATGGTCGGCAGAGGCAGGCGAGATCTATAGATTGTTAACTGTATGGGCCCTAAGGTTTTGGCCTACGTCGCATCGGGGGTGCGCCCTAGCCGGAGCCTACGCTTATATCGAGCGGCCATATCCCAAAAATGCGGGTAGAGGTTAGCGTCCCTTAGGTTGTGGTGCCGTGCAATCCCTGGTACCTCAACAGGTACCTTACCTAGTTCCGTATTATGCCCTAGACGGCGGCGGATCCGAAGGTTTTGGGCGTATTCTGGCTTCGCTATGAAAAAAACCACTGCGTTCTTGCTCATTCTCACCCTGGCTGCTTCGGCCACGTTGGTCGGTGCGCCGAAACCCAAGCCCGCGATCACTCTGAACTGCGGCGCTAATTGCGTCCTTGGGGAGTCATTCACTGTCATCGGGACGAACTTCGATCCCGGCAAATCGTACCTGATTTATGCAACCGGCTGCGGAAATCCCATCCAGGAAATACCCGTGGTGGGATCCGATGGAAACTTTGAAACGATTGCCACTGCCATCTCCTGCGCCGGGGATTGGACCTTTGATGCATACGTCAAGAACAGGAATGGGAGTCCCACGCACTCGGTTGCGCGCTTAGTCGAAAACTTTTAATTTTGGGATCTCGACGTCGCCGCCGCTCGCTGTCCTCACGGTGCTTCCACGGTCACCTTCGCTCGGAGGTTCGCCACACCCGGCGTCCCGCGCTCATCGGCTACCGTGAACGCCACGGCATCCTCGATCCAGTCATGCACGGCGCCGTCGGGGTCGTGAGAGGCCAGAGTCAACGTATAAGCTTGCGGGCAAAGATCGCAGAGGAACTGGAACAGGACCGTCACCGCGTCGCCGGCTTTACAGGGCCCCATCCTGACCTGCTCCCGGTCCGTATTGGTTCCGTAGACTTCAAAGCCGATGCGCGTGCGGATCAACATGCCGATGACGGGCCCGGTTACGGCTTCGTGGAAGCGGACCGTGGCGCGCACGCCGACGTATTCGCCGCTCTTCCAGACGATCGTCGGCTGGCCATTGGCGCCCAGCGTTTCGATGCTCACGACTTCGGCGCGGCCGTCTCCCCTTCGTGACGAAGGGGCCAGACGCGGCGGGATGGTTTCGCCCCAGGCGCGCACCTGATCGGCCACAAAGCGCCGGTACTGCGCCAGCGTTTGCCGGGGATCGCCCTTGGCGGCGATTTCGCCGCCTTCCAGCCACCACACTTCGTCGCACAAAGTTTCCAGGAGACGTTCCTCGTGCGAGGCCAGTAGCACTGTGGCTCCCGCCCGGCGTAAGCGGTCGAGGCCGGTCACTGTGCGGGTGCGCACCAGCGCGTCCTGCGTGGCGAGAGTCTGATCCAGTGCGATTACGTCGGCGGGAGCCAGATTCACTGAATCCCCCGGGGCCAGGTAGCGGCGTTGTGGGCCGGCCTTGATCTCGCCTTGCTGGGGTTCCATCTGGCCACAGGCGAGCTTCAGCAGCTCCGTGACGCCCGCGTTCTTGATGCCGATCACTCCGATAATCGCGCTTGCAGGCGCCGCGATCGTCAAATCTTTCAAAGGGCCGGCGAAGACGCCGCGAAACTCGATGGGCATTCCTCCTCAGGATACGCAATTCCCGAATGCTGCTATCATGCCGGAAGCTAAGGAGACGGTGTTCATGAAGTACGTATGGCTCAAAGATGTGGTAGATCAAACGCATTTTAAGGGCTTCTCGGGGAAGTTCGTTAGTTCGGAGAGGATGACGTTCGTGTTTTGGGAAGTGGAAAAAGGCGCCTTGCTGCCGGAACACTCGCACATGCACGAGCAGGTGGCTCACGTGATGGAGGGCCAGTTTGAGCTGACTGTGGATGGCGAGACGACGGTTCTGGAGCCCGGCACCGTCTTTGTGATTCCTCCCAACGCCATCCATTCCGGACGCGCATTGAGCGCGTGCCGCATTATCGACAGCTTCGCCCCGGTCCGCGAAGACTACCTCGCGTTCGAGCGTCAGTGAACCCGGCCGGCGGCTGAACCCTAGCCGTTGCGCGCGCCGCCGGAGTAAGCTTATGAAGATGGGAGGCTTCTGGCGATCCCCATCAGAAAGAGGATTCCATGAAGCTTACGATTTCGAATTTATTGAAGAGCTATGAAAACCGGAAGATGTCGCGGCGGCAATTGGTGGAAGGCCTGGCCTTGTTGGCCGCCACTACCCAGACGGCCTCCGCCGCGGGTTTCCAAGGAGCCAACATCCACCACCTTTCCATCCAGGTGAGCAATTTGCAGAAGTCGGCGGACTTCTACGCGAAGACCTTTAATTGCACCGTCACCAAGCGCGACGGCACCAGTCGAGTCGAGTTAGGCAAGCAGGGCATTGTATTGCGGGAAGCCAAGCCGGCCGGCCGCGTGGATCACATTGCTATTGGCGTCGACAATTTCAACGAAGCCGCGGTGACGGCGGACCTCAAGGCACGCGGCGTCACGGCGTCGAAAGCCAAGGGCGCCGGCTTCCACGTTGTCGATCCGGATGGACTGCCGATCCAGATCAGCGGAAATAAGGCCTAGTAGATTCCGCCGGAGCGGCCGCCAGTGACCCGCGAAGTTCATATTATCGGCGCGGGCCTGGCTGGCTGCGAGGCGGCTTGGCAAGTGGCGCGCGCGGGCGGGCGTGCCGTGCTCTACGAAATGCGCCCGGCGCGGCAAACCGCCGCGCACAAGACCGCCGCCCTGGCCGAACTGGTGTGCAGCAACTCGCTCAAGAGCGAGCAGGAGAACTCCGCTCCCTGGCTGCTCAAAGAAGAGCTGCGCAGGGTGAAGTCGCTGCTGATCGGCGAGATTGCTCCGCGCACGCGCGTCCCTGCCGGGCACGCACTCACCGTGGACCGCGAACTGTTCGCCGCGGAGGTTACCCGCGCGATGGAATGCGACCCGGCGATTGAGCTCCGGCGCGAAGAGGTCACCGCGCTCGATCCGGACCAGATCTGGATCATTGCCAGCGGGCCGCTGACCTCGGACGGGCTGGCGGCGGAAATCGCGCGCATGACCGGCTCCGAGCGGCTTTACTTCTACGACAGTATCAGTCCCATCGTGGACGCGGAGTCGATCGATACCAGCATTGCGTTCCGCGCTTCGCGTTACGATAAATCGCTCGACGGAACGGCGGATTATTTGAACTGCCCGTTTTCCAAGGACGAGTACGAAACGTTTCTGGACGCGCTGCTCGCGGCCAGCAGCGTGCCGGCGCATATCGACGAAGACCATCCGGACAACACGCGTTATTTTGAGGCCTGCCTGCCCATAGAGGAGATCGCCCGCCGCGGGCGCGACACGCTGCGCTTCGGGCCCATGAAGCCGATGGGGTTGATCGATCCGCGCGCCGGACGCCGCCCGTGGGCCGTGGTGCAACTCCGTCAGGAAGACGCGCGCGCCGGCAGCTACAATCTGGTCGGGTTTCAAAACCACATGCGCTTCGGCGACCAGCAGCGTGTACTGCGCCTGATACCGGGCTTGGCGAGCGCCGAGTTTCTGCGCTTCGGCCAGGTCCATCGCAATACCTACATCAATGCTCCGGCGCTGCTCGGCCCGACGCTGCAAATGCGCACGCGTCCCAGTGTGTTTTTCGCGGGCCAAATCTCGGGTGTCGAGGGGTACGTGGAATCCGTGGCCACCGGGTTGATCGCGGGACGCGGCGCGGCCGCGCTGGCCAGAGGAGACGCGCCGGAGCCATTCCCGCGCCAATCCGCGCTGGGATCGCTCTGCCATTACGTGTCCGGCGCTGATCCGCTCCACTATCAGCCCGCCAATATTACCTTCGATTTGCTGCCGAAACTCGAGAACCCGCCACGTGACAAGAAGGCCCGTTACGCGGAGGTATGCCGGCGGGCTTTGGCGGCGCTCGATGAATACATGTACGCGCATGTCTGAACTGACTGATGCCATCCAACGGTACTTGGGCGAGTTGGCCCGCAAGAACGCGTCTCTGCACACGATTCGCAACTACGCTTCGGACCTGCGGCAGTTCCGGGAGTACTTTTCGCTGTCTGGCGCCGAGCCGCCCGCGCCTTCTTCGCTGGACACAACTCTGCTGCGGGAGTGGCTCGGAAGTCTCTACGATCATCACCTTGATCCCGTGTCGATCCGGCGCAAGCTGGCGGCGGTCCGTTCTCTATTCCATTTCCTGTTGCGCGAAAAGACAGTGACGGTGAATGCGGCCAAACTCCTGCGTACGCCCAAAGCTCCCCAGCGCCTGCCGGCGGTTCCGACCGCCGAGCAAACGAATACGCTAGTGGACGGCGTGGCAGAAGACAGATTCGGCCGGCCGTATCCGGAACGGGATCTGGCGTTGTTCGAGCTGCTGTACGGATGCGGACTCCGGGTCAGCGAACTGGTGTCGCTGAATCTGGAAGATTTCGATTTCCGGGAGCGCTGGATCCGCGTGCGCGGCAAAGGGCGCAAGGAGCGGCAGGTGCCGTATGCGACGAAAGCCGCCGCCGCTCTGGAAAGATATCTCGCGACGCGTAAGGGAAATGGTCCGGCGCTGTTCGTGAATCATCGCGGCAACCGCCTCTCCGACCGCGGAGCCCGTGAGATCGTCAAGTTCTATGCGCGCATGATTGCGGGCGATGCCTCGCTGCATCCGCACAGCCTGCGCCACGCGTTTGCGACTCACCTGTTGTCCGATGGCGCCGACCTGCGCGCCATCCAGGAATTGCTGGGACACGCACGGCTCGCGACGACGCAGAAGTACACGCAGGTGTCGCTGACGGATTTGCTGGCGGTTTACGACAAAGCGCACCCCAAGGCGCGGAAATCACGCTAGACTGGCACTACTGGCACTACTGGCACTAGAGTATGGGTACCAAAACGCTCATGAGCGTGGAGGAGTACCTCCACACCAGCTTCGACGGCGCCGACCGCGAATATCTCGACGGCGAGGTGGTCGAACGCAACATGGGGAATGATTCGCACAGCGCGGTACCAGTGGAGTTTGCTTTCCGTTTCCGTCTTCAGAAAGACCGCACGGGCCTACACGTACGCACGGAGTCGCGGCATCGCGTCAGCGAGAACCGTTTCCGAATTCCGGATGTAGCGGTGTTTGAGGGAAAGCCCACCGAGCAGGTTCCCTCCGATCCTCCTCTGGTGGCCATCGAGATTCTGTCGCCCGACGATCGCGTCGGCTACATCATGCCGAAACTCGAAGAATACCGGCAGTGGGGTGTCCGGTATGTCTGGCTGGCGGACCCGGAAAATCGCAACTTCTTCACATACGGGGATGCCGGATTGCACCAGGTGAACGAATTCAGCCTGCCTGAGCACGAAATCGTGTTGACTCTCACCGATATTTTCGGCGAGAAATAGCGGGCGAGCTTACGCCCGTTCCATGTAGGCGCTCTCGGACGTAGAAACGCGGATCTTTTCGCCTTCGCTGATGAACGGCGGAACTTGCACCACCAAGCCGGTTTCGGTTTTGGCGGGCTTGGTCACGTTGGAAACCGTCGCGCCCTTCAATCCGGGTTCCGTCTCAATCACTTTCAGGTCCACGGTGGGAGGCAACTCGATTCCCATGGGCTTGCCTTCATAGAATTCGATTTCCACCTTGAGGTTGGGAATCAGGAAATTGACGGCATCGCCGAGGAAGTCGCGCGTCAGGTGCATCTGCTCGAACGTCTCGGTGTTCATGAAGTAGAAGAACTCACCGTCGTCGTACAGGTACTCCATGTCCTGCTGATCGAGCGAAGCCCTCTCCACCTTGTCTTCTGAAGAAAAACGGTGCTCCATCATGGAGCCGGAGCTGAGCTTGCGCATCTTGATCTGCACGAACCCGCGCAGGTTGCCCGGCGTGCGATGCTCCATCTTAAAGATCGAGAAGAGCTCGTTGTTCCACTTGATCACCATGCCGGGACGCAGTTGTGTTGCGGAAATCATATGGGGAAGTACCAGTGTAGCATTACCCAAATAGCCGCTCGAACAACGTGCGCATGCGGGAGCGGATGGCGTCCAAATCGCTCAAGGGAACCGGAGTCCAGCGCCGCAGCAACTCGCTCAGGGCTTCCATTTGCGCTTCCGCCGTTGGCAGTTTGGACTCAGCGTGGCCCGTCAGGACACGGATCCCGTGATCCAGGGCGCGATAAAACGTTGCCGCCTGCGTCAGGTCTTGCGCCGTGGCTTTGTCCAGGTGCCCCAGGTTCTCCAGCACTTCAATTCGCTCCGGCGTGTTCAGGACCTTGTAATAAATTCCCGCGCCTTTGAGTCTGAGATACATCAGCATGAAGTCGATATCGTAGTAGCCGCCGCGGCCCGCTTTCAGGGGATGCGCCGCGCCGGTCTCCTTCTCGATTTTCACGCGCATTTGGCGCAGATCCGTCCGCGAGCGGCCGCTCTGCCCGTAGCGTTGCCAGTCGAGATCCTGCAGTTCGTGTAAGAACCGCTCCGCCCGCCGCGCGTCTCCGGCCACGGCGCGGGACTTCATGTAAGTGATGCCTTCCCAGGCTTCCGCGGTGTGCGCGAAGTACTCCTTGAAGGAACTTTCCGTGAGTACCAGCGGGCCGCTCGCGCCGTTCGGCCGCAGGCGCGTGTCGACGGCAAACAGCACGCCTTCGCCGGTATACGCTGTGATCAGGTCCACCAGCCGCCCGGCGACTCGGGTCCAGAATTCCAACTCCCGCGCGTCGGAATCGGACAGCACGAACACAAGGTCGGCGTCGGAGGCCAGATCGAACTCGCGCATGCCCAAACGCCCCAGTGCGATCACCCACATCTGACGGGAGGGCACGTAATCCACCGACTGCGGAGGCCGCGACGCGCGAACTTCGGCGGTGGCGATAGCATAGGCATGCGTGATGACGTAATCCGCCAGTTCCGACGTGCGCGCCAGCGTATCGAAGATGGGTTCGGACAGGCAAATGCTCGCCGTCTGGATGCGCACCATCTCGCGCCGGTACCAGCGGCGCAGCTCCGTCATGGTTATCGCAGGCAAGCTGAGCTGCAGCGGGTCTTCGGCTCCTTCTACTTCGTCCAGGAGTTCCGGGGAACGAATCAGTTCCTCCGCGAAATAGGGACTGTGCTCGAATAGATCGATGACGCGTGACGCGAATCGTTGGTCGGCCTCCAATCGCTCCAGGACGGGAGTTCGGGAAATGCGCTCGACCAGATGTTCCAACGCCCTGAACTCGCGCCGGGACTGAATCTGTTGCAGCGCCGAAGTGAGGCGCGGCGCGCGCGCTTCCAGGGCCCGCAAGATGGCGCTGCCTCCCTGCGCAGCGCTCTCTCTGGTCTCCGCGGCCGATTCCGAATGAACCACGCGATCGTAAATCTCCCGCACCTGTTGGAAGTGCAATTTCATCGTGACTTCCAGCCAGGCCGCCGAGCCTCCGCCATCCGGCATCCGCAGGGCCAATCGCTCGAGCGCATCGCGATCCGCCGGCAGCGTGTGGGTCTGCCGGTCGTCGGCGAACTGCAGGCGGTGTTCGAGTTGCCGTAAGAATTGATAGGCGGCCGCCAGCTTTCCGTACTCGGCTCCCGAAAGAAAGCCTTTGTCTTGCGAGCGTGCCAGAGCGAGCATGGTGCCGCCGTGGCGGACCCAGGGCTCCTGGCCGCCATACAGGCGCTGCAAACACTGCACCAGAAATTCGATGTCGCGAATGCCTCCGCGGGCCAGTTTCACGTCCACCGGTTCAGATCCAGACGCGGCATTGCGGGACCGGCGCCGCGCCGTGAGTTTCTCATTCCAACGCTCGCGAGTCGCCGACATGGCTTCGATGGCGGAGAAGTTCAGCGTCGTCGCGTAGGTTTTCGGTTCGACAAAATCCAGCAGCGCGCGGCCCGTTGGCTTGTCTCCCGCCGCCACGCGCGCCTTGATCATCATTTGCAGTTCCCAGTCGCGGGCGCGTTTGGCGTAATACTGGCGCGCGGAGTCCAGCGAGATACACACTTCTCCCTGGCTCCCGTCGGGGCGAAGCCGGAGATCCACGCGGTAACACATGCCCTCGGGCGTATAGGTGGAAAGCAGCGTCGTGAGCTGGTTGGCGGCCCGCGTGAAGAATTCGTGATTGGCAAGCTTGCGGGGCCCGCCGCGGGTTTCGCCGCTCGCTGAATACAGGAACATCAGGTCGATGTCGGAGCTGTAGTTCAGCTCACTGCCGCCCATCTTGCCGAGCGCAATCACCGCGAAGTGGGCTTGCTCTCCGGTCTCCGTGGTGGGGACCCCGTAGTCGCTTACCAGCTGCTGGCGAACGCGCGCGTAAGCGGCTTCGACGATGGTGTCCGCCAGTGCGGTGAGCTCACCGGTAATTTCCGGCAGCGTGCCCAGTCCCAGTACGTCGCGAATCAGAATCCGCAGCATTTGGCGCCGCCGGAATTGGGCGAACTCCAGCGGTTCCGGTAATCGTGGCGGCAGGGCCGACGTCAGCAGATCGGCCACGCGCTCCGGCGGGATCACGCCCTGCAGGCCGCCGGTTTCGAGCAACGGCTCCGCCCACTCCGGATGGCGCAGGATCTCTTCGGAAAGAAAGTGACTGTTGGTGAAAACCGCGACCAGATTGCGCAGGCCCGCGGTAGAGCGCGTGAGGCGCTGGAACCAGCTCGGCTTCATCTCATGCAGCCGCGCGAAGTAGCGCAGCCCTTCTTCCGGCGCGGCCGATGCGCTGAGCAAAAGATCGAAGCGATTGAGAGTGGCGGGCGGGAGCCAGCGGGTCAGTTCTCCCATCTCCCGGCTGGCGCGCAATCGGTCTTGAAAGGTGATCTGCTTTAGCCGCTCCATTACTAGCAAACGGCGATCGTATCGCCGGACCGGATCACTCCCGGAGTTACCACCGAAGCGTAAAAGCCGCTTAAACCCCACTTTGGCGACGAGGGATCTTCGGCCTTCACCAGTTCGTCAAATATCGCGCCCTGGATCTTGGTGCCGTAGCGGTTGAGCGCGGCGCACGGCGAACGGCGCGTGGTGATTTCGATCACGGCATTTTCGCCAATGCGCCAGCGCTGGCCGATGCGCAAATCGCGGCGGGAGAGGCCCAGGGTAGTGATGTTTTCCCCCAGCGCTCCCGGGGTAACCGTGAATCCAAGCGCGGCCAGTTCTTCCAGCCCCTCGGCGGTGATCAGCAGGAGAGCCCGCCGCGGGCCGCCGTGAAGCTGTGTGTTCTTGTGCCCGTCGCCTTCGATGCCTTCCGTGGTGACGTTGGCTACAGAAACGGGGTGCTTGGGCACTCCACCCGGGGAAACGCTAATTTGCAGAACAGAACCGGTCATTTCTCAATGTCTTTAGCACAGTTCTAAATGTCGTAGTAGAGCGCGAACTCGTAAGGATGGGGCCGCAGGCGGATCGCGTCGGCCTCGCTCCTGCGCTTATACGAGATGAACGTCTCCAGCAGCTCTTCGCTGAAGACGTCGCCTTTGAGCAGAAAAACGTGATCGTCCTCCAGGCAAGTGAGCGCCTCTTCGAGCGACGCCGGCATGGAAGGAACGTACTTCATTTCCTCCGGCGACAGATCGTAGATGTCTTTATCCAGCGGCTCGCCCGGATCAATCTTGTTGGTCACGCCGTCCAGGCCCGCCATCATCATGGCCGCGAACGCCAGATACGGATTCGACGATGGGTCCGGCGGACGGAACTCGACGCGCTTGGCCTTTGGATTGGCCGAATACATGGGAATGCGCACTGCCGCCGAGCGGTTGCGGCGGGAATAAGCCAGGTTCACGGGCGCCTCATAACCCGGGACCAGGCGCTTGTAACTATTGGTAGTGGGCGCGATGATGGCCGAGAGCGCGCGCGCGTGCTTGAGTAGTCCGCCGATATACCACAGCGCCATCTGGCTCAATCCGGCGTACATTTCGCCGGCGAACAGCGGCTTGCCCTCGCGCCACAGGCTTTGGTGCGTGTGCATGCCGCTGCCGTTATCGCCGAACAGCGGCTTGGGCATGAAAGTGACGGTCTTGCCGTACTGATACGCGGTATTGCGCACCACGTACTTGTACAGCATCATGTTGTCGGCCGACTTCACCAGCGTGTCGAATTTCTGGTCGATTTCGCACTGCCCGCCGGTGGCCACTTCATGGTGGTGGCACTCGATATTCAGACCGCAGCGGATCATGACCTCGACCATTTCCGCGCGCAGGTCCTGGTAGTGATCGGTGGGCGGCACCGGGAAGTAGCCTTCCTTGTAGCGCGGCCGGTAGCCCAGGTTATTTTCGGCGCGGCTCGAATTCCAGCGGCCCTCTTCGGCGTCGATATAGTAGTAGCCCGAGTGGGCATTCTGATCGAAGCGGATGTTGTCGAAAATGAAGAACTCGGCTTCGGCGCCGAAGTACGCCGTGTCGGCCAGGCCGGTGCTCTTCAGGTACATCTCGGCTTTCTTGGCGATCCAGCGCGGATCGCGGTCGTAGTGCTGGCGCGTGATGGGGTCAATGACGTCCGCGGTCATCACCAGCGTCTTGGTGCCGTAGAACGGATCGATGAAAGCGGTGGCGGGGTCCGGGATCAGGAGCATGTCGCTCTCGTTAATGGCGGCCCATCCGCGGATGCTGGAACCGTCAATGCCGAAGCCTTCCTCGAAGGAATTCGCGTCCAACTGGCTCAAGGGATAAGAGATGTGCTGCTGCAAGCCGGGCAGGTCGGTGAAACGCAAATCCAACTGTTTGGCCTCGTGTTTCTTGGCGTATTCGAGAACTTCTTTCGGCGTCTGGGGCGCGGAACTCATGGTTTCATGATACTCGACAGTCCTCCACCGGCATGAGCGCCAGCATCAGCCCACCACGGACTAAACTGAAGCGTGGAACAGATCGCCCTCAACTGGAGCCCGGAGCCGCACTATTTTTCCGTCAGTGAATTGGCCAACGCCCTGCGCGGCGTGTTCACCGAGTATTTCCAGGATATCTGGGTTGCGGGCGAAATCTCCGGCGTAAAGCTATATCCGAGCGGGCACTACTACTTCACACTGAAGGACGAAAGCGCGCAGATCCGCTGCGTGTGTTTCAAGGCATCGGCGCGCTACTTGAAGTTCAAGCCGCAGGACGGCGTAGCGGTCCTGGCGCGGGGGCGCGTGGATCTCTATGACACCCGCGGCGAGCTACAGCTCTTGGTCGAGGCGATCGAACCGCAAGGTCACGGCGCGCTGCAACTGGCGTTCGAACAGTTGAAAAAGAAGTTGGAAGCCGAGGGTTTGTTCGCTGCCGGACGCAAGCGTCCGCTGCCGCCGTTGCCGGAGCGCATTGGAATCGTGACCTCACCAGCGGGGGCCGTGATCCAGGACATGCTGCAGGTGCTCGAACGCCGCTGTCCCGGACGCCACATCCGGGTCTATCCGGCGCAGGTGCAAGGCGACGGCGCGGCCGAACAGGTCGCCGAGGGCATCGAATATTTCAGCCAGTCCGGGTGGGCCGAGGTGGTGATCGTCGCGCGTGGCGGCGGATCGCTCGAAGACCTGTGGACGTTCAATGAGGAGCGCGTCGCGCGGGCCATCGCAGCCTGCCCGGTACCGGTGATCTCCGCCGTGGGTCACGAGACGGATTTCACGATCGCCGATTTTGTGGCCGATCTGCGCGCGCCCACTCCTTCCGCCGCCGCGGAGATTGTAATTTGCACGCGCCAAAGTCTGCTCGAGCGTCTGCACGCGGCCCAGCATAAACTGCTCCAGTCGGTACGCCTGAATATGGCCCTGCTCTCCCAGGCGTTGCATCAAGTCGCGATCGACCGGGCCCGCTTACATCGGACCATCGGCCGGCACATGCAGCGTGTGGATGAGATGGATTACCGGCTACGCGAATTGTGGCGCGAAGGGATCGCCACCCGCCGCCGGCGCCTGGAGCGGGCGGCCTCCACGGTGGCTCGTTTGGATGTCCGCCTCGGATTCGCCGCCGCGCGGCGGCGTCTGGAGGCCTCCGGCGCTGCCCTGGGCCACGCGATCCGTTTGCGTTTGAGCCGTGCGGGCGGGCAGCTTGCCCCTCTGTCGGCTCACCTGAAACAACTGAGCCCGCTGGCCATTCTTGACCGCGGATACGCCATTGTGGTGCGCGACGGAAAGATCCTGAAAGCCCCCGCCGATGCGCCGGCAGGTTCGCAATTACGGGTCAGGCTGGCCCAGGGGGAACTCGGCGCTGTGGTCACCCAGAGCGAGTCCGCGGCGAAGTAGCCGTGTGGGCCACAGCATAGCCACTTGCATCCGGCCCTCCGTTTGCGAGACACTAGCAGGTTTTCCACCAGTCGTTAACTTAAAACATGCGGGTACGGGTTCTCTATCACGATCACTGCTTCGACGGCGCCGCCTCGGCCGCGTTCTTTAGCCGTTTTGCCGAGGAGAAGTTCTATCCCGGAGCGGAGTTTGCCTACACCGGCCTGGCGCATAAAGCTTCTCAGTTGTTCGAGCCGGAAATGTTCGATGGCGATGTGAATGCCATTGTGGATTTCAAGTATTCGACCGACCCGCGTCTCACCTGGTGGTTCGATCATCATCAGAGCGCGTTCCTTTCGCCGGAAGATGCCGAACATTTCCGCCATGACACCAGCGGACGGAAGTTCTTCGACCCGACCTACCGTTCCTGCACTTTCTACATCGCCACGATTGCTCGTGAGAAATTCGGCTTTGCCGCGTCCGATCTCGAAGATCTGGTGGCCTGGGCCGACATCGTGGATGGCGCGCGCTATCGCGATGCCCAGGAGGCCGTGGACCTGCGGTCGCCGGCCACGCAACTGACTTTGGTGATCGAGAGTTCTCAGGGGTCTGACACGGTGCAGAACATCATTGGCATGATGCGCCGGCGTTCCCTGGGCGACATCGCCGCGGATCCACGGATTCAGGCCATGTTCCAGCCGTTGCATGAACGCCACCTGCGGTCGATGGACATCATCCGCCAGCAATCCGTTTGCGCCGGCGGGGTGGTTTTCTTTGACCTGGTTGCCGATGGGATGGAAGGCTACAACAAGTTCATCCCCTATTACCTGTTTCCCGAATCGACGTACACGGTCTCCGTCAGTACTTCGACGTTCCGCACCAAGGTATCGGTCGGTTCCAACCCTTGGGTCAAAGAGCCGCTTAAATTCAACCTGGCGACCATCTGCGAGCGCTACGGCGGAGGCGGCCATCCTGGAGTGGGCGCTATCAGCTTTGATACGGGCGCGGTCGAACAGGCCCGCCAAGCGGCCCGGGAAATTGTCGCTGAGCTTCGCGGTTAGCGGCCTCCCCGCAAGGCGAATTCTTTTCTCCTGAGCTGGTTATCAGGGAACCCCTCTCGCTGCCTCCGCAATCGGGCGGATAAAGAATATCGGTTGGACGGCGTGGAAACCGTCGGATATTCTGAACCCGTAGTCAGCTGTCCCTCGCAGGATCTCCCCCCGCCGGAAGTCGTTAGTATCTCCACGCTCAGTCCATCACCGCGCCGGTGAAGCCACGAAGCTTCATCTTTACGGAGGAACTATGTCTAACAGCACCTTCACGGGTGGTCGCCTGGTGATTTTGCTTCTTGTTTTGGTTACGGTCGAGATGCCCGCCTGGTGCCAATTCGGAGGGGACGGTAATCCATACGACGCCAGCCGGAGCATGCGCTCCGCCGCTCCCGCGCCGTTTGGCGGGCTTGCAGATTCCGCGCCGGCGTTCCCCGTCCGCCAACCGCGAGTCACCGCGGGAACCGTTTCCGCCGACATATTGCGGAATCCTTTGCCGCCCAAAGCACGGCGCGCGCTGGAGAAAGCCATGCATCATTCAGAATTGGGGGACCACGCGGCCGCGATTCAACGGTTGCGCGAAGCGTTGGCCCGATACCCGCAGGCGGCGCCCTACACGTTGACCTTGCTGGGAGCCGAACTGGTTGCGACACGCAGCTACGGCGACGCCCGCAACGCTTTCGAACTGGTTGTCCGAGCGCTGCCGCACGAGTCCGCCGCGCATGCGAATTATGGCCTGTCGCTGGCGCTGGCCGGCAATGCCGACGCTGCCGAGAAGGAACTGCGCCAGGCGGTAGCGCTGGACCACGAGAACGGGAAGGCGAAGCGGATTCTGGAAGCTGTGCTTGTGAGCAAGAGAATACCTGGCGAGCGAGCCGCCGCCCTGCCACCCCTCCCTGTCGGTAGTAAGTCAATCTGTCCGGTTTTGTTCACACGTGATCTGTCCGGTTTCGTCTATTCACCCCGTTGCACCTCTACGGCTGGCCGAAGGAGGTTTTCTGGTTTTGGTTCGCAAGAAAGGAACAGTCGTCGGAGCGGTGGGA
>SHUD01000051.1 GCA_009697505.1 Bryobacterales bacterium | reverse complement strand
GGCTCACGGGCGCGGCCTCGGTGACGGTCAATCGGGCCGCGCAAGGGCACAGGCCGATACGGATGGAATCGCGCCGAAGATACCTTTATGCGGCGCGGCGCTCGTAACGATGATGGAGTCCGCCGACGTCGGCTTTCGAGGTAATCCGTCGTCCCTCACACTTTGGGTGATGTTCAGTTATTGTCTGCACGGACACCCGTGCAGATCGCAACTGAACTGGATTCACAGCGACGTTGAGCTCGACGGTCGCCTGATAATAATGCGAGCCTTGCAAGGTGATGCAGTTTTGCGAGGATCTCACGACCACGAAAGCCGTAGTAAGGACCACCGAGAAATGGCGGACATCGGAATCGAAAGAAGGGAGGCAACCCCCAATTTATCAGCACCTTCGAGGTTTGCGAGAACGACAATACGAAGCTCGATCTTTTCTATGCCAATCTAGCGTGGCGACAGAGTCGGCTCCTACGAGATCCTTTTGCTTTTGGTTCCTTCAAACATCGATTTGCAATCTTCAAGAATCCCCCGCGTCCCGGCAAAGACGGCGACATTGATCTGTCGCAAAGGCCGGGGCTCGGTGTGGAAATCAATCAGGATCTGATCATCACCGCCTGAGAACGCGGAAATGTGGAGACAAGATACCATGCGAGCGTCAAATCCTGTAGACTGCACTTGATCGAGCCAACCATGCGACGCAACCAATTCCTCTTCGTTCTCGGCTTAGGCCTCCTTTCGGCCACGTTAGCGGCCCAGGCGCCAAAGAAAATAATCGTCACGGGTATGGCCATACCTTGGATCGCGGACATGAAGCTGGCATCTCCAAACGTCACCTTCGTGGAGGGCCGTCCGGAGATGCTGACGAAAGAAATCGTTGACGCCGACGCCATCCTCGGGACCATCACCCCCGAGCTTTTCGCTGCCGCCGGAAAGCTGAAGTGGGTGCACATTTACAGCGCCGGTGTGGAGCGAAACCGCTTTCCGGCATTCATCAACTCGAACGTCACGCTGACCAACGGACGGATTATCCAAGGCCCGGAGATCGCCGACCATGCCATGGCGCTCCTGCTCACGCTCACGCGCGGAATGAATCGCGCTGTCGCCGATCGGGCCAAGGAGGAGTGGGCAAAGGGGCAATGGAAAGCGATTGAATTGCGCGGCAAAACCGCCGTGGTCATCGGCGTCGGTGGCATCGGGTCCCAGATCGCGACCCGGGCCCACGCTTTCGGCATGACGGTGATAGGCGTGGATGTCCGCGATATTCCCTTCCATCCGGCGATTAGCCGTATCGTGCGCGCGGACCGCCTGGACACCGTCCTGCCGCTCGCCGACGTCGTATTCACTTCCGTTCCGCATACGCCGGAGAGCGAAGGGATGATGGGCCCGAAGCAGTTTGAGCTGATGAAGCGCGACTCCTACTTCATCGCCGTCTCCAGGGGCAAAATCTATAACACCCCGGCACTATTGAAAGCGCTGGATTCCAAACGTCTCGCTGGGGCGGGGCTCGACGTCACCGACCCAGAGCCGCTGCCGAAGGGGCATGCGCTTTGGAAGTTTGACAATGTGGTGATCACACCCCACATAGCC
This sequence comes from Bryobacterales bacterium, assembly GCA_009697505.1. GTDB lineage: Bacteria > Acidobacteriota > Terriglobia > Bryobacterales > Bryobacteraceae > Palsa-187. Next base: position 15,162 of record SHUD01000051.1, on the reverse strand, counting down.
ACCGTTTCCGACATGGTGGGAGCCCGCTATCGGGAACTGGTCCTCGACAATGTGGCCCGCTTCGCGAAGGACGAACCATTGCGAAATGTGGTGGACAAAATCAAAGGGTATTGACGGGGGAAACTCCTAAAGAACGGGTGTGGTCCGCAAAAATTCCGTCCGAGCCTGCAAGGGCCGGCCGGTAACGTTTCGTAATGTGCGATCCTGGGCAATCCAACCTAGGCCCAGCGGTCAGATGAAAACTCAAGTACCAACCTGCCCTCCTCCTGAATGCCACGCGTTGTTCATACTGAGGTGCAGTTGCTATCTGCACGGATGTCCGTGCAGACATTAACTGAACATCACCCAAGGTGTGAGGGACGACGGATTATCTCGAAAGCCGACGTCGGCGGACTCCATCATCGTTACGAGCGCCGCGCCGCATAAAGGCATCTTCGGCGCGTTCCATCCCCATTGGCCTGTGCCCTTGCGCGGCCCTATCGACGGTCGCCGCGGCCGCGGCCACGAGGCTTTTGGCGAAGCGGCCAGAGGCGTTGCGAGCCGACGACATCGGGCGAGTGAAGTCCGAAGACGCCCGCTCAAAAACCAGAAAGGCTGTGGAATCCGTCCGGTCACACGTCAAGCCGAGGTTTCCGAGAACGACAGACGCCTCCGCGAAGAAGATCATCCGGTCCAGGCAAGACTCCTTGATGCTCCTGACAAACCTCTCGGCGTGGGGATTCAGATTAGGCGATCGGGACGGCAGCTTCACGGATTTCACCCCCGCGGCCTGGGCCATACGGGAGAACGCTCAAGTATCAGCTCGGCCGTTCCTTAGCCCGAGCAGCACCAGTTTGCGATCTGTCGCGAGCCGCGCTGGTGGCATCACGCGCCGCGTGTTCCCGAGGTGTTGCCGGGCTGTGCGCAAGTGAACGAGACGGCGATTCGGATTCCGTTGTTCACTGCGGACGCGGGCGACTTGATCGATCAATACGCCCGGGCGTTTGAGAAGGTCCGGGCGCACGGTACGAAGCTTGCCAAGGCCTGAGAGGGACTTCTTAGTTCGCTGGGAATGCTTCGACGTTGCGCACGTGGAATGTTTCGCCGTTGGAGAAGGTTCCGTCGAACCGCAGATATCTCAGCTCCACGGCGGGGAAAGTGTCGGTCTTGACGCCGCGCCAGGGGCCATGGCGGCGATCCGCCAGCGGAATCCAGTGCTTACCATCGATCGAGCCTTCCACCATGTAGTGAGCATACGGCGCCGGTTTGACATGCCAACGCGGGTTGCGGTAGTCGATGAACGGCGGCAGTTCGTACCTGAGGGTATCGATGCGTATCGAGCGATTCAACGTGATCACGGTCGAATCACGCTGGTTCGCCGGAATCACATTTTCCCGGTTGTTTGGTTTTGCTCTCGCCAGCAGATCGTGGAGCGTGCGCCGGTACAGTTCGCGAAACAGCGTATTGCCTTGGCCTGCCAGAATGTTTGGAAAATTCTCTCCACAAATCATCCCAAGCCGCTCGTTCTTATGCACGGCGATTCCGATGCGGTGGAGCGGCGTGGGATCGAAAGCTTGGATTCCGAACTCGCGCGCCTCGGGCGCGGCTCGATCCGAGCGCACCAGAATGTCCCACGCCCTCGGTTCATAGGCGAAGTCAACCTCTCCGCCCCAAGGGCCGGGCACTTCGTCGCCGGCCTTGAGGTTCAGGCCGCTCAGGATCCGGTGCGCCGCATCGGCGATGACGGCTTTGCTGGAGCCAATCCAGTAGCCCACACTGGTATGGAAAGGGTTCAAATAGTCGATTGCGCTGCCTGTGGTGGGATCGAGAACAGGCGCGTCCGGCGGCGCGTCCTCCGGCAGCAGACGCGGCGACTGGAAGTCGCTGGGCTGGTCTCCCAAGTGTGCCCAGACGTGTCCGCGCTGCCAGAAGTAGCGCGGCTCGGCCAGGCTTGGCAGGTACTCGACAATCACCGCGAAGGAATCGCCCCCGTGGAGGAGGACGCCTCCGCCTCGCCCCAGGTATTCCTGGAAACGGAGAAAGCCTTCTTTCGTGGTGAACTCGCTGTGGTTTCCGATCAGCACCAGACGATAGTCCTCGAGCCGCACTCGCCCCAACGCGACATCGCGTTGGGTGGCGTACTCGATGGTGAATCCATCACGGGCCGCCAGTTCGTCCAGATACCGCCAGTGATGGATTTCGGCGAACCGCTCGTAGAGGCTGTAGAAGAAGTTGTTCAAACGATGCTGGCGGCTGCTCATCACGGTGGGCGAATAACCGACACTGCCGTCGTAGCCGGTGCGCCAGCCGTGATAATCGTGGCCGCCGTTGGTTGCGTAGGCAAGCCACATGTCGGTCGCCGCGACATAGAGTACTTGCGCCTGCGCGCGTGCCGGGCGAACGATCACGTTGGTCAGTTTCTGGTTCAGGTCATTCTCGGACGGATCGACACGACCACCGGCCGGGACGACAACGAGACGGTATAAGCCTGAACGCCAATTCCCGACCGGGACCTTTACGGTCGTCACCGGGAGCTGGTACTCGAAGGGCACGCGCGCAGCCAGTTTTTTTCCGATTTCATCAATGATGCAGAGCTCCATGCGGCGTCCGTTGTCTTCGGGCCCAGGAATGACCGCGACAGTTTGCCGTTCACCCGGCTGCCAGCTCAGATCGGCGGCGCTGAGAATCGGAAAAAAGTTGACCGGTATGTTCGGGTCCACTCCCCGGCGCAACTGGTACCACTCGGCCCACCAGAACTTGCTGTCTTTTGGACGATACGCGAACAGGGTGATCTCCATTTTCGGATTACCCGTGATGGCCACCAGTTGCAGCGTAGACATATTCGTGAACCGCGAATGCCCGCGCCGGGCATGCCGCGAGATCTCCGCGCCGTCCAGCGTCACTCCCACCGCGACGTTGGCGTCGCGGTTGTAAAAGAGTGAACCCCAGTTAGTGAATTGGTTGTCGGGGATCTTGCCATCCGGGAGGTAAAGCGGTTGGCCCTGCAGAGCGCCAGCGTCGAATGTCATGGACTCGTTGTAGGCGGCCGGGAAAGTCCAGGTGAAGCGTAGCTGCTCGGCGCGTATTTCGGAGCCGGCGGCGTGGCGAATGCGATATAGGTCGATCGCAGATTGCCGTTCATGCCGCAGCTCCAGGCGCAGCGGGATGTCGCCGATGGAGAGGTGCGCCATGTTCGGATCGGCCGTTCGCCGAATTTCGACCTCGCGGCTGGCCAACAGGAGTGAAAACTCCGGGGCGGCCGGACTCAGTAACGGCTGTGAATCCCCAGAGGCGCCGCCAAAAGCTCGTTCCAGCCAGTTCGAGGGTCTTTGCGCAGAGAGCGGCGGAACAGCAGCGAACAGGATGAAGGCGCTGAGGAGAGCGTAGTGGTACATGTCTCAGCATTGCGACAGCTTTGCAGCCCTGTTGTCAAGTGTGTGGGCTTATCGCGCGGGGTGGCGGCTTTCCGTCACCTCGCGGATCACGCGCAGCCAGTTCGGCCCGAACCGAACCAAACGGCAAACGCCGCCGGGTCTACTGGGAGTGGGCGACGCCCTTCGAGTTACTGAAGCGGGTACCCCAATGCGAAAGTTACTTGCGGTCCGGAGTCACGCTGGCCGGCCTGGATCAATTCGCGCAGCAGCAAACCGACACCGAGGCGGCCATGGCGATGCAACAAGCAAAGCGCAAACTACTGGCGCGAATCGGCAAACAGAGTGCCTAAGCACGAAAGCTCGAAGACCGAGCGTTCCTTATCTCCCTAAAAACAACCAACAGAAAGGCCGGCTCCGCCAGCCCTCAGGCCCTATCGCCCAGGCTCATCTTTCGATGAGAAAATCCTGGCTCACAGGCCGGCTCAAACCAGCAGGCTGGCCACTGGAACCCCCTTCCCATCCTTGGTGGCATAGAAGGGCCGTCCTTCCGTTACATAGTGCGTGTCGGGAGGAATGCCAAGTGCGCGATAGATGGTCGCATGTACATCGACTATCGACACCGGGTTCTCTACCACCGTCATCGGGTGACGATTCGCGGTCCGCCCGTACGACACCCCTTGCCGGAAACCTCCGCCGAAAAAGAGCATCGCATTGGAGCTGCTGAAATGGCCATGGAATCCATACATGCTTTCGGTATCGATGGTGAGATTCTCGCCGGTATGGTTCTCGGCGAAACCGTCGGCTTCACGTCCGGCGGTGCGGCCGGATGCGATGGTGCGCCCGAACTCGGTGGCGATCACAACCAGCGTGCGCTTCAACAGCCCGCGCTCATCGAGATCGCGTATGAGCTGCGAGATCGGCTGATCGATTTGCCGTTTCATCTCGACCATCCGGTCCCGGCCATGCTCGTGCATATCGAAGCCCTTAAACGGGCCGTACTGGTATTCCACCTGGATGAAGCGCGCGCCCCGTTCCACCAGACGCCGCGCCAGCAACAAGCCATGGCCGAAGCGATGGCCATAGTAATAAGTCTTGTCGCGAACCTGCTCGGGACCGATCGCCGGCTGGTATGCACGCAGTGTTTCCGGCCGCTCCTGCGAGTGGTAGTCGAACGCAGCTTTCACCGGCGAATCCATCATCGCGCGGGCCTCTTCCATGTTGCGAAGCCACAGCGCCGCTTGTGGTGAATCCTTCACGCCCGGTTGCAGCGCGCTTGCACGCAGCAGGATCCGCTGGCGCAGTTCCAGCCGCTCGCGGCTCATTCCCGCCGCCGCCGCAAGCGTCGCAAGACCGCTGCCCGGATCGGGGATCATAAACGGCGCATGCTCCGGGCCGTAGAATCCCGGGCCGATATATTCACCGATGAATTGCTTCTCTTCGTCGGATGTGTCGATGTCGCGGCCGATGTAGATGTAGGCCGGGATGTTGCGATCGCGCCTGCCCAGAGTGCGCCCCACCACCGCGCCGATGCCAGGCGCTTTCACTCCGGCTGGGAACAGATAGCCGGTGTTCATGTAGTGCTGCGCCTTGAGATGAACAGCTCCGAACCTGGTCTCGCTGGTGAGTGACCGCAAGATACAACCGCGATCCATGACTTTGGCAATGTTCTCCAGCCCCGCGCCGATCCGGACGCCGTCCGCCGCGGTGGGGATTGACTCGCAGGTGCCAAGCAACTCGCTCCCACGCATTCCGGCACGATAGGGAGTGTGCGACTTGGGATCCCACGTGTCGGTCTGCGCGATGCCTCCAGGCAGCCAAATCCAAATGACTGAATCGGCTGTGGCCGGCGGCGATGCCGTGGCAGCGGCCAGTTTCGCGGAGGCGCCCAGTGTGGTAGCGAGAAAGCGTCGTCGATCCATTTCACTGAACATAGTGGAACTCCGGACTGTTGATCAGCGCCCAGGCGATGTCGCCGAGTGGCGCGGCTTTTGGGTCGAGCCGCTTCTTCCGCACCCCCAGACGATCCCAATGAGCGACGCCGCCGGTTTGCCGGAAGCGCGCGCCGTTGACCGCTCGCGCAGCCGCGCCGAGTTGCTCCGCCGTAGCCTCCAAGCGCCGCCAGACGCCTGGCGAGGGCAAGCGCGCGCCTTTCCACGACACTTCGTAGGTGCGTACTCCGTCGGTCAGCGTCAGACCAATTTCAGTGGGCGGCTTCCGTGGGTCGAGCCACACCTCGCTATACAGCGTGTCGCCCGGATCGATCCGCAACGGTGGATCCGCCAGCTCGAATCCATGCTCGCCATCGCCTGCGTGCCGGTGCGCTTTGCCGTGCGCGGCGGGATCCTCGATCCACTCCCATGGGCGAAACTCTTTCTTCGCCACCGTCCTCGCGCTTTCCGGGATCGCGTCGTCCATCCACGTGATGTCACGCTGTAGCGCGGTAGCGCCCGCGCGGGCCAGTTCGCCGAGGCTGCGCACGCCCAGCGCCAGTTCATCCGCGCTGGGGGCTCGGGTGAGCACGGCCCAATACAGCGCCTCGATCTTCGCGCCATCGTCCCGCTCCAGCGCGGTCTGCTCGATCCAGTCTCCGCTGTAGATCAGGTGGTGCAGATCGCCGCCGTTCAAGAGTTCGAGCGCTTGTACCACCGCCACATCAGCCGGTCGAGCCGTGCTCACTTCATTCCGCATCGCCGGACGGCCGAGGGACCGGCTGAGCGCACTCGACGATTCGTCCTGATACAGGCGCAACCGCGGATCGAACCGTTGCGAAACAGCTACACGCGCGCTATCGAGAAACTGTTCAGCGGTGAGCCTACGCAGTTGGGGACTCAGGAAGGAACTGCCGGCCAGTTTGGCGTCGTAGGCCGCCTGATAGGTTCGGCTATTCAGGATCCGGCGAATCGTGTGCTTCAGGTCGAAGCCGTGCTCCATCAAATCGTAAGCAAGCCACTCCAACAACTCGGGATGGACTGCCTGCCGGTCTTCGCGGAAATCGTCAGCCGGTTCGTGGAGGCCCAGGCCAAGATACCGTTTCCAAAGCCTGTTCACGATGGTCTGGGCGAAGCGCGGATTGGCAGGGTCCGTCAGCAACGTAGCCGCGTAGTGGGCACGCTCCCGCGCGTCCACCGGAACGGTGCTGGGGGCGCCGCTGAGTGGGAACGGGAAGCTCGCGGGTATGGTCCGCTGCAAGGAGCGCTCGCAGCGGATCTGCTCCATATCGCGGCCGCCGAACAGTCCGGCGAACGCCAGGAATCGCGACTGCGGCCAGGCGGCGTTCTCCATGTGGTCATGGCAGCTTGCGCATTTCAGCCGCATCCCCAGGAACACCTGGCCGACATTGGCCGCGCTCATCAGGGCGGCGGGCTGCGAGTCATTGCGAATGAACGAAATCACGCGGGTGCGATCGCCGAACTTCACGGTGCTCGCGGGATGGCCTGGCATGGCGGGGTCCAACAGTTCGGCCACCATCAAGTCATAGGGTCGATTGTCGCGGAAATTGCGGGAAATCCAGTCGCGGAAATCGCCGTTGGTGGGGATGCCGCCGAGCGAGTTGTAGGCAACACTCGCCAGCGCGTCCTCCCAGAAGGGTCGCCAGTTCGCGGCGTAGTCTTCGTGGCGGGCGAGCAGACGGTCGATCAGACGCTCGCGCTTACCGCTTGTGGTATCGCTTGCGAACTCTCGGGCTTCGGCGATAGTCGGGATAACGCCGATCACGTCCAGGTAGACGCGGCGAATGAAGGTAGAGTCATCGCATAGCGTCCCGAGACGGCCTTGCGGCGACCGCGCGAGGATATAGGCGTCGATGTCACCAGGCCAGGCCGGCTTGGGAACCCGCGCCAGCCTCTGCCCGCGGCGCGCGATCAGCGCGGCCTCGCCCGGTTCGGCCAGCGCTTTGAGCAGCGCGGGATCGGCGGGATCATTACCGGCGATGGCCGCGGGCTGGATTTCAGGCCATGGCGCTCCGGCATCGATCCACGCACGCAGGCGCTCGATGTCGGCAACGCTCAGCGGCGGCCCCGCGGGTGGCATGCGGTTGGTTTCGGCTGTCACGCGTTGCATCAACCGGCTGGCGGAGCTGTCGCCGACAATCACCACCGGTGATCCGGGACGGCGATCAAGTCGCAGACCCGCCGCAGGCGCGGGCCCGCCGTGGCATCCGACGCAACGCCAGTTGAGCATTGTCTGGACTTCCGGGCCGAGGTCGGCCGCGAAACTCGTCAGCGGCACGGCGAGCAGCAGCCGGAGCAGCGTCAGGTTTCCAAACGCATTCGTTCGCGATTCCATTTTATTTTGCGCCCCAAACGCAGAGATTCGTTCGCCATTAGCCCGACCAGCGCCGCCTGAAAGCCAATCTCCACCGGCGCCGACGGCTGACGCCGGGTGCGCACGCAATCCAGAAAATTCCTCACGTGCAGCCGGACCGAATGCTGAAAGCCCTGGGCGCTCCGCATGGATTCAACCGGCGTGGCTTCCTGACCTTTCTGATAAACGGCGAACTGCTCGCGACCGATGTCCAATCGCGCCTTATCTCCGTCGAGTTGCGTCAACTGATCGTTTTCCTGCTTGTACTTCATTGCGTCGTAATTAAGCGAGAAAACAGCCAGGAATCTTTCCGGATACTCGACGGCGACAACCAGAGTTTCCGGGGTGTCGACTCGCTCGGTGCGGACCGGCGCGGCTGTGGCGTTAACCGCGGCGGGAAAGCCCGCCCCCATCAGCATAGCGATCCCGTCGATCACGTGCGGGCCCACGTCGGTGATCGGCCCGCCGGAGTAGTCGGTGAACCGGCGCCATTCAAAGTAACGAAGCGGATCGGCCGAATGAGAAGGCGCCGATCCCTGAAACTGTTTCCAGTCCAGCGGCCCTTCCAGTCTCTTAGTGCTCAGCCGGAGGATGTTATCGAGCCACCACGAACGAACCATGCTGATGTGGCCAAGCGTTCCCTGCGCCACTACTTCGCGCGCCTTAATAAATAGGTCGTAGCTGCGGCGCTGCATGCCCACCTGAACGATCCTGTCTGAGCGGCCCACCGCTTCGAGAATCGCCACCCCTTCGGACGGCGAGTTGCAGAGCGGCTTCTCGACATACACATCCTTCCCGGCGGCGATGGCATCGAGGAGCATTTGTGTGTGCCAGTGATCCGGCGTCGCGATGATCACGGCGTCAATGTCTTTGTCGTCGAGGAGCGCCTTGTAGTTGCGGTAAGCTCTCGCCGAGCCCTTGGCGATCGACAGCCCGGCTTCCAGATGTGGCTCGTAAACGTCACACACCGCACCGAAGTGCACGCCAGGCTCTTCGCGGTAGAAGTTCATCAGGTAACGGCCACGCCCCCCGGCGCCGATCACGCCCATCCTGATCCGATCGGAGGGAGGAGCCGCCACTGCGGTAGCCGTAGCGCCGGCTATCAGAAAATGCCGGCGGTTCATGCTCTCGCCTCCTTGAGCATCTTTACGAATTCGCGTACATAGAGCCCGTTGTCATGCCACGTTCGCGCGCTGACCATATTACCGTCCCGCACGCATCCTTCATCGACGAACGTCGCCCCACACACTTCAATATCGAAGCGGCACTTGGGAACAGTGGCCATGCGGCGGCCGCGAATTACGCCCGCCGTCGCGACAATCTCGGCGCCATGGCAAACCACCGCCACCGGCTTCCGCTTCTCAAAGAAGTGACGGACTATCTTGAGTAAGTCTTCGTCATAACGCAGATACTCCGGCGCGCGGCCGCCCGTCAGAAACAGGCCCGCATACTGTTCCGGATCCACGTCGCGAAAGGCAATGTCCGAGGCCAGATGGTAGCTGGCAGATTCACGGGTTAGATCCCACCCTGGTGGGACCTCGTGCATTACCAGGTGGTATATCCTGCGTTCAGGTCCAGCGACCACGGCCTGAAAGTCGTCTTCCTGCACCCGAAAATACGGATACATGGTATCCAGAGCCTCCGCTGCATCACCGATGATGATTAGAACCTTATCCATTTGAGTTGTGTCTTCTCCTGAGAAAATATCGAAGCATTACGCCAGGACCTTTTGCACTACATTGCCGCGCACGCCCGTCAGCCGCTGGTTGAATCCCGAATAGAAATACGTTAACCGCGTGTGGTCGAGCCCCATCAAATGCAGGATAGTTGCGTGAAAGTCCGACACGTGGCAGGGCTCTTCGACGGCCTTGAAGCCCATGTCGTCGGTTGCTCCCACCGCTTGGCCCCCTTTCACGCCGGCGCCGGCGAGCCACATGCTGAAGCCGTACCAGTTATGGTCCCGGCCCGGTTTTCCCACGCCTTCACTTGTCGGCGTGCGGCCGAACTCGCCGCCCCACACAAGAAGAGTCTCGTCCCAAAGACCGGTTCGCTTGAGATCGGCAATCAGGGCGGCGATCGGCTGATCGGTCTCGCCAGCGTGCAGTTTGTGATTCGAAATACAATCCGTATGCCCGTCCCAGGTGTCTTCCATGTGGCCGCCTCCGGAATAGAGTTGGACGAACCGCACTCCCTTTTCGAGCAGCCGCCGCGTGATCAGGCATTTGCGCCCAAAATCCGCCGTGAGTTTGTTATCCAGGCCGTACATGTCGCGCGTCTGTTGGGTCTCCCGATCAATACCCACCACTTCCGAAGCCGTGGTCTGCATGCGGTAGGCCAACTCGTAGGACTGAATCCGCGCGGCCAGTTCAGACTCGCCCGCCCGGGAAGCCAGATGCTCGCGATTCAAGCGCTCCAGCAGATCGAGGGACTTTCGCTGCTCGCGGTCCGTCAATCCCTCGGGCGTTGCCAGGTCGAGCAGCGGCGCGCCCGTGCTGCGGAACAGCGTGCCCTGAGAGGAGGCGGGCATGTAACCTGCCATCCAGTTGGAAGCGCTTCCGATCGGTCCGCCTCGCGGGTCCGTCATTACAACGAAGCTCGGCAGGCTGTCGTTCTCCGACCCCAAACCATAACTGAGCCACGAGCCCAAGGCGGGCTTTCCAATCAGGATACTTCCGGTGTTCATCTGCAGGCAGCCCGAGGCATGCGCGGCCGTGTCGGTGTGCATGGAGCGGATTACGCAGATGTCGTCGGCGAATTTAGCCGTATGGGGAAACAGGCTGCTGATTTCGAGCCCGCTCTGTCCGTGCCGCTTGAACTCGAAGGGCGATTGCATCAGGTAGCCCACCGGGCGGCTGTTTGAACCTACCGGCAAATCCCCTTTGTATGGCGTCCCGTTAAACTTCGTCAGCGCCGGTTTGGGATCGAACGTGTCCACCTGGCTGGGAGCGCCGTTCATGAACAGAAAAACAACGTGTTTCGCCTTGGCTGGGAAATGAGGCCGTTTGAGCGATGCGGCCTGGGCGCCGCTCGCGAAAAAGCCGTCGCGAGAGAGCAGATCGATCAGGGCCAGTCCCGCGAAGCCGCCGCCTACCTGCCAGAGAAACTCCCGGCGTGTACGTCCGCACTGCGTGTGATTAGGCTTGAATCGGCTGATTGGCTCCATTTGTTTCTCAGTCGGGGTACACGAATTCGTTGAGGTTAAAGATCACGCGGCACATTTCCTCGAGCTTGCCGAATTTCAGAAAGCTCAACATTCCGGCTCGCTCGGCGGCCGTAGGCTGACGCGACAGGGCGAGCCGCCAGGCGTGGGCGATCTGCGCTTCGGGATCGGAGCCGGCTTCGGAAGCGATTCGCCGCGCGAAGTGCGCGGCCTGCCGGTTCACAAAATCTCCGTTGAATAGGGTCAGAGCCTGCGTCGCCACGCTAGTGTTAAGGCGGCGGGCGGAGGACCGCGTGGTGTCGCAGAAATCGAGAACTTCGAGGATCGGCACAATCATCGACCGTTTGACGTGCGCGTACACAGTACGGCGGGAGGCGTCGCTCTCGTCGAATGGCCGCCAGATCTTATCGGGATCGCTGCTCCCGGCCAGCGCCGCCTTTGGCACAAATGGGTACATGAACGGGCCCGACATTTTCGAATTCAACTGGCCGCTTACTGCCAGCATGGAATCGAGAATCGCTTCCACTTCAAGCCGCCTGTAGGGAGCTCGCCACAGCAGTCTGTTCTCCGGGTCGGCGGCGGCGTAGGCGGCGTTGCTTTGGCGGCTCATCCGATAGGCGTTGCTAGATAGGATGAGCCGGTGGAGTTTCTTCACCGACCACCCGCTGTCGACGAACCAGGACGCCAGGTGGTCGAGCAATTCGGGATGGGTAGGCCTCTCGCCCATCACGCCGAAATCGTTGGGCGTGCGCACCAGTCCCTCGCCAAAGTGGAACTGCCAGACGCGATTCACGATCACCCGGGCGGTCAGCGGATTGGATGGGCTCGCTAGCCAGCGGGCCAGGGCCAGACGTCGTCCACTCGTTCCTCCGGCGCTCGGCGCTTCGAGCGTGGCGGTATCCGGCTTCCGCAGTATGGTGGGAGTGGCAGGTGGAACCTCTGGGCCTCGCGCCGCCGCCTTTCCCCGCAGCAGCAGGTGGGTGGCGGGCGGCTTGGGGCTCGGTTCGTGCATCATGTAAGCCCGCGGAAGGTCCGGCGTGGCCTTTCGCAAAACCGCGATTTGCGCCTCAAGGTTCGCGATCTTCGCCCGAGTCTCTTCGGGCAGCGCGCCGGCAAGTTCTACGTTCAGCGCTTTCTGGTGTTCGCGAATCAGTTGCCGGTCGGTGTCGGTCCGTTTCGCGGGTGGCGCCAGAAAGGCCGCGCGAGCCGCGGGAGGCAGTTTGCTTCGATCGCCCTTGAGGTGCGCGGTTTGGAAATCCGCTCGAAGCTCCTCGATTTCCTTGGACAGCGGCGCTATTCTCGCCTCGTGCTTGGCCAACCCATGCAGTTCCGCCCGCGTCCCGGCCGGCAAGTCAAACTCATCGCGTCCCTCGCGCGGCCGCTCAAGCCCATTAAATACGGCAACCATGCTGTAGTAATCGCGTGCGAGCAACGGCTCGAATTTGTGGTTGTGGCATCGCGCGCATCCGAGCGTCAAACCCAGAAAAGCCTGGGACGTTGTCGAAACAATGTCTTCAAGCTGATCGAAACGGTCTTCAACCGGGTCGGCAGGTTCGGCGTCCCATGGGCCAAGGCGGTAATAACCTGTCGCTGTGAGTGTCTCGGCGTTGCTGTCCGGTATTTCGTCGCCGGCTAGTTGTTCGAGGATGAACCGGTCGAATGGCTTGTCGCCGTTGAAGGCCGCGATCACATAATCGCGGTATCGCCAGACGCTCGGCTTGATCGCGTCGCGTTCATAGCCGTTGGTTTCGGCGTACCGTACGAGGTCGAGCCAGTGCCGTCCCCACCGCTCGCCGTAGGTGGGGCGGGCGAGCAGAGTTTCGGCCAGCCGGTCAAACGCCGTCGGGCTGCCGTCTTTCAGAAAGGCGTCCTGCTCGGCGAGAGTGGGCGGCATGCCGGTCAGATCGAGGTACATGCGTCGCGTCAAGGCGCCGGGTGCGGCAGGCTGTGCCGGACTCCAGCCGCGCGCCTCCAGCCGCGCCAGTACGAAAGCGTCGATCGAATTGCGCACCCAACCGGTGTTTTTTACCAAGGGAATAGCTGGTTTGCGAATCGGTTGGAAGGACCAGTGCCCCACGCCCCTTTGCAGAATCGGATCGGGCGCGCTCGAATCGCCACTGCGCTCTGGCCACACCGCGCCGGCATCGATCCAGGCCCGCACCAGTTCGACTTCCTGGGGCGTGAGGCGGCCGCCTGCCGGTGGCATGACGATTTTTGGATCGAGGCCCGCAACGTAGCGGAAAAGCGGGCTGGCCGCACTGTCCCCTGGGAGAACGGCCGGGACGCCGGAATCCCCTCCGCGAAGCGCGGCAGCTCTCCCGTCCAGCCGGAATCCTCGAACCTGGAGCTTGGCGCTATGGCAGGAATGGCACCTGGCTTCAAAGATGGGTTGAATATCGCGAGCGAAATCGGCGGCTGACAGCAGTGCGGCCTGCGCGAGGAACAAGCAAGAGAGCCCGCGTGCGAACTTCCCGCAGACCATGGCTGCGGACTGCAAGCCGTATTCCCGCACCCGAAAAGTCAGTCTCTTTTCCATTAGAATTATGTCTGCTTCGGAGCGAGCATCTAGGACACGTAGCCACATGCCGAGAGCAGCGTTCTCTGAACCGCAAGGTCGTGCGCAACGGAATAGTCGGGACGTTTCTCTCCGCGCATGATAGCGGCCATGTCTTCAAAATCCGGAGTGAATACAGGGTGCGTATCCGGTGGCAGCGCGATATCGTGCTTGCCTTTCGGGTAGGGCCCGGCTGCCTCCCGCAAGTCGGTATAGCCCCGGTACGGGGAGAATGGCTGCACCACGAAGGTTCCGTTGGTCCCAAGAATTTCAAAGGTCCGATAGGCGTTCCCGTTCGGCTGTTGCGCCGCCACATAGACCTCCGCCATGGCTTTGTCGAACTCGAACAGGGCGAACGTATTGTCGGCGAGATCGTCCGGAATCGGGGAATGGTGGTGGCACCGCGCGGTAATACGTTTGGGTTCGCCGAGCAGGTCAACGATGCGATCGATCAAATGGCAGCCGAGTTCAAACATCATCCCGCCTTTGAATGCGGCCAGCGGTGCGCGCTGCTCCGGTCTCAGCGCCTGATTGATGGTCGCCCGCACCATGTAGACGTGCCCTAGCCAGCCTTTCCGCCCGGCTTCCACGGCGGCACGGAGAACGGGATGATAGCGCCACTGGTATCCCATCTGCACTACCAGCCCTTTGCGCCCGGCTTCGATCAAGAGGCGCTCCAGTCTCTTCGAATCGGTCCCGGGTGCTTTGTCCAGATGGACGAACTTGCCCGCCGCCACGGCTTTTTCCGCATGCGCCAGATTTTCCGCCATAGTGGACTCGACCGCCACCAGGCTGATGCTGGAATCGGACAGCAGTTCTTCCTCGCTCATCCAGCGCAGACCGGAGAAAGCGGCGCCCAGCGGCCGGCGATGCGGGTCCGTTTCGCAAACGCCCACCAGTTCCACGCCTTTCATTTGTTGCAGTGCCGTGATCTTGCCTGCAGCATGCGCGTGTCCCGTCCCAAGTACGGCGGCGCGGATCGGTTTCGCCGCCGAAAGGGCTGTCACAGTGGTAGTAGCCGACAATAGCGCTCTTCGAGTCATACGCCCTCTTTATTAAACATTTACAGCCGCATGGAAGGCGTTGAGCGCCTTGGTCAAACTGGCCACCTGTTCGCCGGCTGGAAAATACTCCATCGCAACATGCCCTTTGAAACCCGTTTGCCGCATCGCCTTATAGACGTTGGAATAGTTAATCTCTCCGGTACCAGGTTCGTGACGCCCTGGGTTGTCAGCAACGTGAAACGTCGTTACCCACGGCGCCGCTTCGATGAGAGTGCGAATGGTATTCCCGGCCTGCACCTGCTCGTGATAGACATCGAACAGGAGCTTAACGTGCGGATGGTCCACTTGCCGGATCAGCCTGAGCCCTTCGACACAGCTATTCAGGAAAAATTTCTTCCGATCCACCAGCGAGTTGAGCGGCTCAAGAGCCATGATCAGCCCGGCTTGGGCGGCCAGGTCTCCGGCTCGTCTTGCGCCCTCGCACACGCTGGCAAATTGCTCCTCGTAGGTTCTTCCGGGAATGGCATTGCCGCTCAACAGGAGGATTTGGGACATCTCCAACTCGCGTGCGTAGCGAATGGCGGTATTCACGTCGTCGAGGAAGTTCTGGCGTTGGGCGGGATCGGCCATGGAAACGGGCCGCTTGTCCCAATCGGGAGTCGCCAGCAACATGTCCATCCCGAGCCCGAACGACCGGCACAGTCTCTTGACTTCGGCAATCCTCGAATCCGGCCAACTGGCATACTCGCCGACTAACTCGACCGACTGGAAGCCAGCCCGGGCCGCGGC
>SHUD01000050.1 GCA_009697505.1 Bryobacterales bacterium | reverse complement strand
CAGTAATACGTCTTGCAGTTTCATCATCCGCTCCGTTTCCGCCGCGGAGTATTGCTGAGGGGTGTCCACCCCCTAGCTTCCCCCGCCGCTTTTTCAAAGCGGACAGTTCATGTGTGAATTCAACCGGATAGATCACATACTAGCGACAGTAGCGTCTCCTATGCCTTGTTCCACCCGCCAAACAGTGTCAGTATCTTCGACGAACCCATGCGCGCGCGCGGCCGGCTAAAATCAGCTTGCGGCACCGGCTGCTCCAGCGAAACCGGCTTGGACTGCGCCTCCTGTTCCGGCGTAGAAGGTACTGGCGGCGCGGACGGCGCGGCAATTGGTTTTTCCGGCGCCAAAATTCGTACGTCGGGTTTGCGGGGCCGCTCATTTGCCGGTGGCGCCGTGACGCCGGCGGCGTGTATAGCTGGACCGAGAACCATGGTTGGCCGCAACGGCACCGCTTCCGATTGCGGAATGTGGCCGCGAAATCCGCTCGCCAAGTATGCCGTAAAGACCTGCACGGGCCTCGCTTTTCCGGCAGGGAGTGCCGCTACCGCCAGCGGAACCGGCTCGCTGCCGGGATTCCGCTCCCGCGGAGGCCCTTGCGCTTTTTCCACAGATTCACCGGCCGAAGGTTCCTCATTGCTTTCGATGGCGGAAAATGGCAAGGTCGCCCATTCGCCCAACGCGGTTACCGAACGTGTAAATGCACAGGGCGGAGCCTGCCATAGCCTGGGTTCCTGCGGCGCAACGGCTTGCGCTGCCGGCATGGGTACAACCTGGACTGCCACGCGCTGCGTGAGATCCCAACCTTGTGGAGCGATCACGTTCAGCTCCACGTCTAAGACGGGCGCTGCCCTTACGAAGCTCCGCACTTCCAGGCGCGACTCCATCACATGGGCCGCTGATTCGCGGAATTCGCACATGGGCGCCCACTCGACGGGACTTGCCGTCGCTAATCCGGTTGCGACCACCGGCAACGGCCTGAGCGGTAGATGAGGCGCGATCGTCGATGGAGCCGTCTCCAATGCCGCCATCATGATTCCGGTCCGTATGTTCGCGGCGGCAGGTTTGCGTGTCCGCGTGCCGGCCATGGCCGGCGCGGCACCTTCCCGCTTCGGCGGTATCGCCGCTTTGCTTTGTGGACGCGGTACGACTGGCGGAGGCGCGACCGCGACCGGTTTAGGCGGTGTGACCTGGACTTTCGGTGTCTGCTTCGGTGCCGGTGGAGGTGGTGCTGCCTGTAGGTTTACTGATTGCGTGGCCGTACTCGTCGTTGGAAGCGGCGGGTTGATAACGGGCTTTGCGGGTTCGGCCGGAGGACCGGCGCCGGCCGTCATTTCCGGAACTTCCATCCGCGGCGGAATGACCGGCAGTGCAGGCCGCGCCGCCGGCCCCTGAGTCCTCACCTCTTGCAGGCGGCTCAAGGCCAGATTCGTGTATTCCTGCTGATACTCTTTGCGGTGTGCGTCGGAACAGAATTCTCCTCCCGACAAACGTTTGAGCAAAGGCAGGGCTTTGCCACACTGCAGACACCGCATACCCTAGACTGATCGGCGTTTCCCGGTTAATCCTAAAGGGTATGGGGGTAGCTTTCTCTGGGGTAAAGCACTTATCTTTGTCGACTACGGTCAAAGCCCTACCTACTTAGGCCTTTAGTTTTCTCCGCTAGCGTCCACCGAAATACGCCCCCATGCGTTTCTCCAGTGCAACTCACGCGTTTTCATTTGCATCCAACCTGAGCCCGCCTATACATTGCCTAAAGTTTTCTCCTTACCTGCCGATCCATTTACTGCATTGGATGGAATTGACTGAGATGAGGGAGGACTAGTATGGCAAAGGGAGAGGCCCTAAAAGCGGCTCTGGAAGCGCTACAGAGTGCAATACCGGAATTGAAAGGCGTGCTGCTGGCGTCCAATGAGGGACTGCCCATCGCCCACGCACTGACGAATGGCGCCGATCCCAATCGTGTCGCGGCCATGGCCGCCGCGGCTTCCAGCCTTGGCCGCCGCATCAGCGAAACCATGAGCGCGGGAAACCTTGGCGAAGTGTCCGTGCAGGCTGACGAGGGCGCGCTGTTCGTTTACTCCGCCGGATCCAAAGCCGTGCTGGCGGTGATCTCGCCGCAAGGCGGCAATGCCGGTCTCATTCATTTGGAAGCTCGTTCCACCGCCAAAGAAATAGGCGCCCTGTTCTAATTTCTAACCGGCCGGCTCGCGAGCCGGCTAGGGACGGGGCGCGGGTTCGACAATCCCGAGTCCCGTCCTGATTTTTCGCGCCGCGGCACTCCCCGCCACGCGCACCAGTTCCTCTTCCGGCGCCTGGCGCACCCGCTCCACGCTGCCGAAATGTTTCAGTAACTTCATGGCCGTCTTTTCCCCCACGCCTGGAATCTGATCGAGTTCGCCGCGCAGGCGGCTGGCGTTCCGGCGCGTACGGTGAAAGGTCACGGCAAACCGGTGCGCTTCATCCCGTACCTGCTGGATCAAGTGCAGCACCGGAGAGAACTTATCCAGCACCACCGGTTCTTGTTCCTGGCCGTATACATAAATCCACTCCTCGCGCTTGGCGATCGACGCCAGCGGCTGGTCGGTAATTCCCAACGCTTCGAGGGCGTCAGCCGCGGCATGGAGCTGCCCTAGGCCGCCATCCACCAGCACCAAGCCGGGCCGCGGAGCCTTTTCTTCCCGCAAGCGCCCATAGCGCCGCGCGATCACTTCGCGCATGGAGGCGAAATCATCATTCCCTTCCACGGTGCGGATCACGAACTTCCGGTAATCGGATTTCTTCATGCGCCCGTTTTCCCACACCACCATGCTGGCCACCTTGTCGGTGCCTTGAATGTGGGAGATATCGAAACATTCGATGCGTTCAGGAGCATTCTCCAGGCCGAGCGCATCTTGCAGCGCCTCCTGGATCGCCTTCGATGACGGTTTCAACACGCGGAATCGCTGCTCAAAGCTGTGCTTGGCGTTGGATTCCACCAGTTCCAGCATGGCTTTCTTCTGGCCCCGCCGCGGCGTGTGGATTTCCACCTTGTGGCCGCGGCGCTCGGAAAGCAGTTCCTCCAACGGCTCGCGATCTTCGAATTCAACCGGCACATGAATGAACGCGGGAATGTAGGGTTCGTCCAGATACACCTGCTTCAACAGCGACGAAACGAACTCGGCGGGATCGAATTCCCGCTGGTCCTCCCAATAGAATTCTCTGCGATCCACAATGTGTCCGCCGCGCAGGTGAAACAGATTCACCGCGACCCAAGGCGGCTCGGCGTAGTAGGCGAAGATATCGGTGTCGGTACCCTGCACCTGTGCCATCTTCTGCTTTTCGCCCAACTCTTCCACGGTGCGCATCAAGTCATGCAGCGCGGAGGCCTCTTCGTAGCGCAGGGCTGCGCTGGCGGCCGCGATCCGCTCGCTCAACTCGTGCGCGAGGTCCTTGTGGCGGCCCTCCAGGAACAGCTTCACGGAGCGGACCGCTTCCGCATACGCCGCGTCCGTCGTCAGCCCTTGCACGCAGGGGCCAAGACAGCGGTGAATATGGAACTCCAGGCACGGATGCGAATGATAGCGCGTCAGATCCACTTTGCAGGAAGGTACTTTGAAGTGCCGGTGGATGAAATGCACCAGACGGTGCGCGAGATTGCCGGGAAAGTAGGGGCCAAAATAGCTGGAGCCGTCTTTGCGCAAGCGCCTGGTCACATAGACCCGAGGGTAACGCTCCGCCGTCAGCTTGATGTACGGATAGGTCTTGTCGTCGCGCAGCAGGATGTTGTAGCGCGGCTTCCACTCCTTGATGAGGTTGTTTTCGAGCGCGAGCGCTTCTTTTTCGTTGTCGACATGGATGTAGTCGATCTTGCGCGCCTCGCCGATCAGCGTCCCGGTCTTGGCGTCCGCCAGGCGATCGTCGTTGAAGTAACTGCGGACCCGGCTGCGCAGATTCTTGGCCTTGCCGACATAGATCACCGTGTCGTAGGCGTCTCTGTAAAGGTAGACGCCAGGGAGAGCGGGCAGTTCGGCGGCGCGTTCGCGCAGATCAGACATGGTTCTGTTTACACTTAGATTGTGGCACGCGCCTTCTTGTTGATCCTCCTGATCGCGTTCCCGCTGGCTGCGTGGCGGCAGAAGCAGACGCCAGCCGCTGCCGTGGAACAGGAACCGCCGGAAGAAGATCCGGATCTCAAGCCCACCGAGTACGCGTTCAATCCGTTGGAAGCCAGCCGTAACATCACCGCCGGCAACTTCTACTTCAAGAAGGGGAATTACCGTGCTGCTGCGCGGCGCTACAGCGAGGCCGCGAAGTGGGACCCCACCTCCACCGAAGCCCAGTTCAAGCTCGGCGAGGCTAGCGAGAAAATGCGCGACACTGCCGGCGCGCGGGAAGCCTATGAGAAGTACCTGGCCCTGGCATCCGACGCCAAAGACCTCGAGGCGGTGAAGAAACGCCTCGCGAAACTGCCTCGCACCCACGGAAAAAAATGACCGATAAAATTATTGTTCTCACCACTTGTGATTCCGAAGCTGAAGCCCAGGAAATAGCACTTTACTTGGTGGAGCGGCGCGTTTCGGCCTGCGTCAATATTCTGCCCGGGGCGCGCTCCATTTACCGCTCGAAAGACAGAATCAAGGATTCCACCGAGTGTCTCCTGGTGATCAAGTCGCGCCGCGACCTGTTTCCCGCTTTGCGCGCGGAGATCGAGAAAGTTCACAGCTACAAGGTGCCGGAGATCATCGCGCTGCAGATCGTCGATGGCGCGGAACCCTACTTGAGCTGGCTCGACAGCGAGCTTACGAAGCCGGAGTCATAAAGCCCGCACCGGCTCGATATCGGTCGGGAGATCCTTCAGCTTGTCCAGCACGCGAGCCAGCGGCGGGCGGATGGCGCCCAGTTCGTCCAGCATTTTCTTGGCACGCGCGTAGTCTCCGGTCGCTTCGACAGTCAGTAGATCGCCTACTAATCCCCGCACCGCGCCCTTCACTTTGGCCAGATCCACGGCAAACGTGCCGTCCGCCCGGGCGAGGAACGCGCCTTTGTCCAGCAGGTAGTTGAATTGCAGCGCCATGCCTCTGCCGTGCGCTTCATGCACGCCGAAGCGCAGCGTGCGGAAAGACGACGCCAGGAACGTAGTGTACAGTTGCCGCTCGGCCGCCGGTAGCAGCTTTTGATCGAACAGATATTGCAGCATGAACAGGCCCGTGGCATCCGCCTTGGCCTCTTCAATCGCCGAGTGCAGCTCTTTCAGAGACTGCCGGACTCCATTCCGCGGCCCGATCCCGTGCGTCATCTCATGCGCCAGAATGTGCGTGAAGAACGCATCGAAACTCAATTGCTTCCGGTCTTCCGCGGAAAGCACGCGCGCGGCAATCGGTTGCAAGATCCTGGAGAACTTGGCTTCCTGCACGTTTTTTAGCATGACGCGCTTGGAGCCCATCGCGCGGACGATGCGCTCGTCATTGGGAAGGTTGAACGCCGCCGTGCGAATGCCATGCGCCCCGTCGCCAGTAGCGAGCACCTCGTTCACCACGCGGATCGGCGCCAGTGCGCCCAGTTTCGGATTTTTGTACTTCGTATCAAGGGGCAGGTTGTTCTCGATCTCCTGAATGTGATCGGCGAAGTTTTTCATCTTCGCCGTCTCCTGGTCGTCGCGCAAGGTTATGTAGGCTTCGAACGCCGCCTTGTAGCCGAACACTTCGTCGTTATAGGTCTCGTAGGGGCCGATCGTCACGTCGAGGGGAGCGTCCAGCTTCATCCAGGCGACATCGGAAGCGTAGTAGTCATCGGTGCGAAATGCCTGCGCTCGCAGTTTCAGGAACTCTTTGAGCGTGGTGTTCGGCGTGAGGGCCGCGGCTTCCTCGAGCAACTTGGCGGCGCGCTCCAGATCCTGGGCGTACGCCTTGCTGTACGGGACCATGGTCAACTTCTTGTCCGCACGCCGCCGGATCACGGTGAAAAAGCCACGCGCCTGCTCCTGCTGGGCCGCGGGCAATCCCTTGACCCAGGCATCGAACTCGTCCTTGGTCATGTCTTCCGGATAGAAATTCGCGCCCGGCAATTTTTTGGCGAGAACATCCGGCAAGAAAGCCGCGTGAGCGTCCAAGTCCGACCACGGACCCTTGTTCAAGTCGAAATAATGCAACCGCGCTTTGCCGAGCGCGGACGTGTCTTTCACAAGCTGCGCCCGCAGCGCCGCGTTCCCGCTCCAGCGTTGCAGTAAAAAGATTTGATCGATGACCCGCGCGGCCTCGGTCACCTTCCGCAGCGCCTGCCGGTCGCCGGAAGCAAGCCCTGATGTATCCACCTTCAGCTCCGCCGGAGCGAAGCGGGCGATCATGCGGTTCAGTTGGTTGAGATCGGGAATAGCAGCAAGGAGAGCCATACACAAGAGAAAAGGGGCATAACGCTTGACGCGCATGCCCCCAGTATAGGACGACTGATCTCCGTTGTTAGCTCTTGTGTTAGCTCTTGGAACCTTCGATGCGCATCCCGTAGAACGACCGGTGCACGAACACCAGGGAGACCAGCAGAAACGCCACCCCCAATCCGGTGGTGACATTGTTGCCTTGCGACTTGGACATAGACACGGCCAGTTCCACCGCCAGCAATCCGAACAGCGTGGTGAATTTGATGATCGGGTTCAGCGCGACCGAAGACGTATCCTTGAACGGATCGCCCACCGTGTCGCCCACCACCGTCGCGTCATGCAGCGGCGTACCCTTGGCTTTCAATTCCACTTCCACAATTTTCTTGGCGTTGTCCCAGGCGCCGCCGGCGTTGGCCATAAAGATGGCCTGGTAAAGGCCGAACAAAGCGATGGAAATCAGGTAGCCGATGAAGAAGTACGGTTCAAAGAACGCGAAGGAGAGCGTGGAAAAGAACACCACCAGGAATATGTTGAACATCCCCTTCTGTGCGTACTGCGTGCAGATCTCGACCACCTTCTTGGAATCCGCCACCGAAGCCTTGGCGGAACTCTCCAGATTGATGTTGGCCTTGATGAACTCCACCGCGCGATAGGCGCCGGTGGTGACCGCTTGGATCGACGCGCCCGTGAACCAGTAAATCACCGAGCCTCCCGTGATCAGGCCGAGCAGAAACGGCGGGTGCAGGATGGAGAGATTCGACATCAGCGCCGGATCGAGGCCGTTGGTCAGCGCCACGATGATCGAGAAGATCATGGTGGTGGCGCCCACCACGGCCGTGCCGATCAACACCGGCTTGGCGGTGGCTTTGAAGGTGTTTCCCGCGCCGTCGTTTTCTTCCAGGTGATGCTTGGCCTTGTCGAAGTCCACGTCAAAACCGAAGTCCTTCTTTAGTTCGGCCTTGATATTGGGCAGGGACTCGATCTGGCTCAACTCGTAAACCGACTGTGCGTTATCGGTGACCGGGCCGTAAGAATCTACCGCGATCGTCACCGGGCCCATGCCCAGGAATCCGAAGGCCACCAGGCCGAAGGCGAACACCGCCGCTGAATTGGCCAGGAACATGCCTGTGGGGACGCCGGTGCTGACGCCGTAGGCGATGGCCATCAGGCCCATCATGGTCAATCCCAGCCAGTAGGCGCTGAAGTTGCCGGCGACGAGTCCGGAGAGAATGTTGAGCGAAGCGCCGCCTTCGCGCGACGACGTAACCACTTCCTTAACGTGCGCGGAGTCCACCGAAGTGAAGACTTTGACCAGTTCTGGAATGATCGCTCCGGCTAGCGTTCCGCAGGTGATGATGCTCGAAAGCTTCCACCACATGGAATGGTCGCCGCCGAGTTCGGGAATCATGAGATAGGAAACCGCGTACGTCGCGCCGATGGAGATGAATGAGGTCAGCCAGACCAGCGAGGTCAGCGGCGCTTCGTAATTCATCTTGTCCACGTGCTGATACTTGGCCTTGGCCACGGCTTCGTTGAGGAAATAAGCCAAGCCACTGGCGACGATCATCATGACGCGCATGACGAAGATCCACACCAGCAGTTCCACCTTGGTGATGTCGTTGGTGACCGCCAGCAGGATGAAGGTGATCAAAGCCACGCCGGTAACGCCGTATGTCTCGAATCCGTCCGCCGAGGGGCCCACCGAATCGCCCGCGTTGTCGCCGGTGCAATCCGCGATCACGCCGGGGTTGCGCGCGTCGTCTTCTTTAATCTTGAACACGATCTTCATCAGATCGGCGCCAATGTCGGCGATCTTGGTGAAAATGCCGCCCGCCACGCGCAATGCCGCCGCGCCCAGGGACTCGCCGATCGCGAAACCGATGAAACAGGGGCCCGCGTACTCGCCAGGGATGAACAGCAGAATACAGAGCATGATGAACAGCTCCACGCTGATCAGCATCATGCCGATACTCATGCCCGCTTTGAGCGGAATCGCGTAACAGGGGAAGGGCTTACCGCGCAGGCTGGCGAACGCCGTGCGCGAATTGGCGAAGGTGTTTACCCGGATGCCGAACCACGCCACGCCATAGCTGCCGGCAATACCCAGCAGGCTAAACGCGAGAATAATCACTACGCGCCCCGCTTCCATGGACTGCAGGTAGCCGAAATAGAACGCGATGATTACGCCGATGAAAAGTTCCAGGATCATCAGGAACTTGCCTTGCGTCACCAGATACGTCTTGCAGGTCTCATAGATCAACTCCGAGATCTCGAGCATGGACTTGTGCACCGGCAGGTTCTTTAAGTGCGAGTACATCGCCAGGCCGAAAATGAAACCCAGCAGGCTTACGCCGAGGCCGATCATCAACAGCGTCGGGCCGGTTACCGTGCCCATGAACACCACCTGGCTCAAGTCCGGCAGCTTCAGTTCCGCCTCACCCTGCGCGAGTACAGGAGAGCAGTAGATGAGTACCAACAGCGCGAGCATCAGCGGATAGGCTGCGCGCCTGCCGGCGGCGGACAACAGAGTCAGTCGCATTCGGAAAAGCCTCCAATTTGGGAGCGTGAAAGAATCAGGCCGCAAGATTAACGGCGTGTACGCTTGCTCCAAGATAGCGCATACGCTGCCTTTTTTGCAATGATTTGCGCGATTTAGTACATTACAGTACTTCCGCGATCAGGCACTTCAAATACAGGGTTTCCGGTACAGTCAGCAGGATGGGGTGATCAGAGGCCTGCGTCCGCCGCTCCAACACGCGTAGCGTCTTGCCCGCATCCAAAGCCGCCTCCGCGATCACCCCGTGTAGCGCGGCTTCACTCATATGATGCGAACACGAGCAACTGACCAAGACACCGCCGGGTTCGAGCAGCCGGAGTGCGCGTAAGTTAATCTCTTTGTAACCGCGCGCCGCATCGTCCACCGCGCGCCGCGATTTGGCGAACGCCGGTGGATCCAGCACGATCAAAGAGTACCGGCGCTCTGCCGGGGCCGAGCCCGCCAGATATTCGAACACGTCCGCTTGCCGGAAGTTTACGTTTGCGATTTCGTTGGCGCGCGCGTTGGCTTCAGCGGTGGCCAGTGCGCCGGCGGAAGAGTCGATCGCTTCCACGCTTTCCGCTCTTGCCGCCGCGTGCAAGGCGAAACCACCCGTGGACGTGAAGCAATCGAGCACGCGTCCGCTCGCCCAGCGTGCCGCGGCCCTGTAATTTTCGCGCTGATCCAGATAGACGCCAGTCTTCTGCCCGTGCAGGAGGTCGGCTTCAAGCCGCAGCCCGTTCATGCTGATGGGAACGCGCTCGGGGATTTCGCCGGAGTGCGTCACTACTTCCCGCGGCAGCTCTTCCAGCTTCCGCACCGCTGCATCGTTGCGCAGGAGAATTCCCGCCGGCGAGAGCATTTCGCCAAGGCAATCCGCGATCACGTCGCGCGCGCGGTCCATGCCCTGATCGAGCGTCTGCATCACCAGGTAGGGTCCGTAACGGTCCACAATCAGGCCCGGGAGCAAATCCGCTTCCGAGGAAACCAGGCGGTAGGCGTCGGAGTTTTCGACCACGCGCTCCCGGTGCTGGAGAGCCGCTTGTAAACGTTTGAGGAAGAATCCGCGATCGAGCGGCTCCGGCTTGCGGGAGAGCAAGCGCAGGGTGATCTGCGAAGTGGAGCTGTAGTGCGCGACACCCAGGAACTGGCCGCGCTGGTCCAGCACTTTCACCGCGTCGCCGGGCGCGGCATCGCCGCGGTCCACCACGTCGCTCGAGAAAATCCAGGGATGCCCGCTGGCGGCGCGCTCGGCCGCCTTGCGGTTTACTCGTACAGTCGTCAAGCTCTTAGCTTACGACGACACCGGAATGCCGCAGCGCTTCCAGCCGCGCAATTCGTTCCTCCGTTGCCGGATGTGTGGAAAACAAGCGGGCGATGCCACCGCCACGGAACGGATTGATGATGAACATGTGCGCGGTGGCCGGTGAGGCGTCGTTCATGGGCACGCGCGCCACGCCCATTTCGAGTTTGCGCAGCGCACTGATCATTCCATCGGGCGAGCCAATGTATTTCGCCGCAGCCGCGTCGGCATCGTATTCCCGGCTTCGTGAAATCGCCATTTGGATCAGCATCGCCGCGAAGGGCGCCAGGATCATCATGAACAACCCTGCCCAGGCGCCCCCTCGATGGTCTTCGTCATCGCGTGAACCTCCGAAAAAGTAAGCCATGTGCGCGGTGTAGGTGATCGCCGCGGCGATCGTCGCCGCGATCGAGCTGATCAAAATGTCACGGTGCAGCACGTGGCCGAGCTCATGCGCGATTACGCCTTCCAACTCCCGGTCGGTCATCAGGCGCAGAATTCCTTCCGTCACCGCGACGGAAGCGTGTTGCGGATTGCGGCCGGTCGCGAAGGCATTCGGGGAAGCCTCGGGGATGATCCACAACTTGGGCATGGGCAGTTCCATCTTCTGCGTGAGCCTGCGCACCATGGGCTCCAACCGTCTGTACACATCCGGAGCCTCTTCCGGCGTGACCGCTCGCGCCGAATACGACCTCAGCGCGATCTTATCGGAGAAGAAGTAGCTGAAGAAGTTCATCCCGATAGCCATCATCAGGCCGATCTGCAGGCCTCTCGTCCCCCCGATAGCCTCACCCCCGACCAACAGGAGTCCACTCAGCAACCCCAACAGCAGTACGGTCTTAACTTTGTTCATAGGAAATGCCTTCACGACTACAGACGAGGCGGAGCCGACTTTGGTCGCATCCGCCTTCAAGATTATCGCAGCGGTACCCTAGCTGGCCACTTGGACCTTAATCTGACGGGGCTTGGCGATTTCCTTCTTGGGAAGTGTCACCGTCAGCACGCCGTTCTTGTAATCGGCTTTGATGCCTTCCGGACTTACGGTGTCCGGCAAGGTGAAGGCCCGCTCAAACGTGCCGTAGGACCGCTCGACGCGGTGCCAGCCGCCCTGGGTTTTGTTGGCTTCGGCCTTGGTGGCCTCAAACTTGCGCTCGCCGCGCAGAGTGAGGGTGCCATTCTCCATGCGCACGTCGATATCTTTCATATCCACGTCGGGAACGTCGGCCTTCAGAATCAGTTCATGCTCGGTTTCCTGGATGTCCACCGGAGGCACCCAAGGGCGCCCGCTCGGTTCCGTAAACAGACGGTTCACGGAATCCTGGAACAGCCGCAACCCGGACGGGAACGCATCGAAATCGGAAAAGGGAGTGTACTTGATTACAGACATGATGTTTACGACCTCTCTATATAAACAGCATATTATATGCGTGTAGTAATGTCAAGTATTATTTCGCGGACTGGTTCTGCACAAATAATACCTTTTTTTCAATTACTTAACGAAGAAAGGCCAGTGCGGCACAAAATGATAGTGGAGCTTCGTCAGCCCCCAGAAGGAGAGTCCCGCGAATACCAGAATCACCAAGAGGAGCACCAGGAGCACTTTGTACCACGGGAACTTCCGGCCTTCACGCTTCAACACCAGCAGGTAGCTGGCGAAGACGCCCACGAAGTAGAGCAGGCACATGGGCGCGGCGAACAGCATCAGGTTGAAGAAGTCCGGCGTCGGGGTAATGATGGCCGCTAACACGACAATCGCCAGGATGGCGTAGCGGGAATGCCGCATCAGAAACCGCGGCGACGCCATATGCAGCAGCGTCATGAAGAAAATCGCAACCGGCAGCTCGAACACCAGCGACACGCCCAGCATTACGTTGACGAACAGATCAAAGTAATGCGTGACTGTCACCAGTGGCGCCACGCCGTTCTGTAGGCCGATGCCGAGGAGAAATGCCAGACCAAAGCGGAAAGCGACGAAATAAGCGAACGCGCCGCCCAAAATGAAAAGTCCAGCGGTGCTCAGGATGAACGGAGCCGCCAGCTTCTTTTCGTGCTTATACAGACCTGGGGCAATAAATGCCCAAACTTGATAGACCACCCACGGCGAGCCCAAGAACAGCGCAAATAGAAGCGGTACCTTCACCCAGATAATGGAGAAAGCCTCCATCGGCTCATTTATGTACAGTTGGGGCGGTTTCACGCCGATTTTGGTTAACGCATCCGTCGCCGGGGCGCGCACGAAATCCCAAAGCTGGTAGCAAAAAACGACACATAGCAGGAACGCCACGCCGAAGCCCTGCAGCGCGCGGATAATCCGCAACCGCAGTTCGTCGAGGTGTTCCACAAACGACATGCGCAGCATGCTGCCATCGGCTTCATCGTCATCGTCGTCGTCCGCGGCGGGAGGCGGAGGCGGCGTGTACCCGCCCGCGCCAGCCGGCACAAGCGAGCGTTCTTCCGGAGATGAGCCTCCACCGTTCGGTGTATCCATTATGTTGAGCGCCGCGGCCCCTTCGCCGCGCGCGCTTCCTTTTCTAAGTCGCGAACGCTTTACGCAATGCTGGGGAATTCCGCGTCGGCCTTGGAGGCGGACCCGCCTCCGGCTTGCACGAATTCCGGCAACGGATTCGTTTCGGTCCGCGGGGTTTCCGCCGCGGCTTCCGCGGGCCGATAGGAACCGTCGTACGGCTCAGCATGTGATTCAGCGCCCAGCACTGCGGAAGCGCTTACAGGGGTTTGGTCCGGATTAGATTCCGTACCGTGTTGAATATCGTCGTGGGAGCTGTCGAACGTACTCCCCAGGTTGAATTCAGATGCACTGGCCAGTTCCGCGGCCGTTTGCCGCGTCACTTCCTTCAACGACTGATTTTCCTTCTCGATGGTCTGCATCTCGCGCTGGAACGTGTCTTTGAGCTCGCTCTGCGCGCGGCGGAATTCAGTCACTGCCTTGCCGAGGTTCTTGGCGAGTTCAGGCAGCTTCCGGGGTCCAAACAGAACCAGGGCAACCAGGAAAATCAGAACCATCTCTTGGACGCCAATCGGTCCCATCCAGGCCCTCCTTCGCTATTCATGATAGCAGAGGGCCGCCTAGCGACTCCGGCTCACAGGCCGCTCAGCGCTAAGGCGTGTCGAGCAGGTGCCCCATCTTGTCCCGCTTGGTGCGCAGGTAGTTTTCGGTGGACCCGATGGGATCCACCAGGCAAGGCACGCGCTCGGCGACGCGTACGCCGGATTTTTCGAGGGCCTGGATCTTCTCTGGATTGTTGGACATCAGCCGGACGGCGGGCACCTTGAGGAAGTTCAGGATCGCCGCCGGCAGCAGGTAGCCGCGCAGATCGGCCTCGAAGCCTAATTGCTCATTGGCCTCCACCGTATCCGCGCCCTGATCCTGCAACTCATAAGCCCGCAGCTTATTCAGAAGGCCGATGCCCCGGCCTTCCTGCTGTTCATAGATCAGCAATCCGCGGCCTTCCTGGGCGATAGACTCGAGCGCCAGCTCCAATTGCGCCCGGCAATCGCAACGCAGGCTGTGAAAAACGTCGCCGGTCAGGCACTGCGAGTGAATCCGCACCAGGACGGGTTCCGGCGTGGAAATGTCGCCCATCTTGAGCACCACGGCCTCTTCGCTCTCCGCGCCGTTGGTGCCGCGGAAACCCAAAATACGGAAGTGCCCGAAGCGGCTGGGAAAATCGGCCTCGGCTATTTTGCGTAACTCGAAGTTGGAGGACACGGGTAGGAGCGAATTACCCATTATAATGATCGGGCGGAGTTCTTCACAGCGCATGCTCGAACAGCATCTAGTGATTTTGATGGTGAAGCTGGCCGTGGCGGCTTCCCTGGCGAGCATCCTGACCCGCAGCGCCGCCTTCACCCAAATGCTGATGCGCGAGGAGCGCACACTCGCCCAGCGCGTGCAGATGGCTCTGGTCAGTGCCGTCATCTTTGGCCTGGGCGTCGCCGCGCGCGTCGTCACAAGGGATGCCTACCAGGCCGTGGACCTGGGCCTGGAGGGGAGCCTGGTGATGGGAATGCTCGGCGGTTACGTCACGGGGCTGTTGGCCGGCGTCCTGATTTCCATCCCCGCGATGTTTCATGGCGAGCTGATGTCCATGACCCTGTTCGCCGCCGGCGGCGTTCTGGGCGGACTGCTGCGCGATCTGGCCCCGGACCGCGAGATGGTGTGGACGCTCACCTTTCCGGATCAGGCTTTGTTCCGCCTGCTGCGTAAACGCGAGCTGCGTCCCGCCGCCTTCAGCCTGATGTGCGGGCTGGTCATCCTGCTGACCGAGTTTCTGCGTTCCACTTTGGCCAGATTTTTCCCCAACAAAGGTGTGTTTGCCTTGCAGGAAAAATGGGGTGATGAAGGGGCCTGGCTCATGGTCGCGGTATATGCGACGACCCTTCTCTCCGTGATGCTGCCGCTCAAGATCTGGAACAGCAAGCGCTATGAAATGAAGCTGGAACTGCAGCAGTTGAGCCTTAATGAAGCGCGCCTGGCCGCGCTGAGCCGCCAGATCAATCCGCATTTCCTGTTCAACACGCTGAACTCGGTGGCTTCGCTGATCCGGCAGAATCCCGAACAGGCCCGCCAGGTAGTGTACAAGCTGTCCAACATTCTGCGCCGCCTGCTGCGCCGCCAGGAGAATCTCACGCCGCTCCGCGAAGAGCTTTCCTTTATCGACGACTACCTGGCCATTGAGATGACCCGCTTTGGCGACAAGCTCCGCTTTGAGCGCGAAATCGATCCGGCTACCATCGACCTCCTGGTGCCCAGCATGCTCTTACAGCCGCTGGTGGAAAACAGCATCCGTCATGGCCTTTCGAGCAAAGTGGACGGCGGCACCATTCGCGTCCGCAGCCGGCTGAGCAACGGCCGCCTGCAGATCCTGGTGGAGGATGACGGCGTAGGCATCCCCGAGGCCAAGCTGGCCCGCTTGTTTGAGTTGGGGATTGGCGTGAGCAACGTCAACGAGCGCTTGAAGGTGCTGTACGGCGACGATTACAAGATGTGGGTGGATAGTAAGCCGGGCGAAGGCACCAGCACGGGAATCGAGATGCCGGAACAGACGGGCGCCGCGCCGCGACCTCCGGGCCAACCGGCGGACGCGCTAGTGGGCAGCCCAGTACGCTGAATCTTGAAACCGAAGAATCCTTGCGCGGCGTGATCCGCACGGCGTAAGATAGCAGGAACGCGATGTCGTACATGGTTCGTCGTGGAGGAGAAAAATATCTTGGCCGAGTTGAACTTCAGTTTGCGGCTGCCTCGTAACGGTGCGCTGCCTTTTACGATCGCCGACCGCACGCGCCGGGTTTATGACACGGTCTCGTCCGTATATCCAGCCAGTACGTTTTTCTTCCACTCCAAGGCGCATGATCTGGCGCTCCGGCATTCGGGCATCCGGGATGGCATGCGCGTGCTGGAAATCGCCACCGGCTCCGGAGAAATGTTCCGCCGTCTGGTGCAGGTGAATCCCAGCGGGACCACCTTTGGCTTGGATCTTTCGCCCAACATGGCCGCGCGCACCCAATTCCACGCCCGCCGGAAGTTTCCGGCGGCGGCGGCGCACTGTGGAGCGGTCGACGCGCGGCAGATGCCCTTCCCGGATGCCAGCTTCCATGCCGCAATGTGCTGCTACTTGTTTGAGCTGCTCTGCGAGGAGGACATCCGGCGGACGCTCCGCGAGGTGCATCGCGTGCTGCGGCCCGGCGCGACGTTCTCGCTCGTATTGATCGGACAGAACGTGGAATTTTTCAACCGCGCCTACGCGGTCGCCGGCAGCCTGGTGCCCGCCTTCTGGGGCCGCCAAGTGGAGCAGTCCGTGCCGGAAATGGTGGCCGAGGCGGGATTGCGCGTAGAGAGAAACCAGTTCGTGCGCCAAGGCTTCTACCCCTCGCGCGTGCTGGTGTTCCGCAAACCGGCGCGCTAATAGAACAGGTACTTCCGCCACTGGTCGTCGCTCTTGCCGAGCAGACGCATCAAGTGCCGGCTGGTGTGCAGGCTGAAAGGACGGGGCGCCTTGGCCAGACGCATGCCCGCTTCGTCGGGCGTCCGGTTGCCCTTTTTGTTATTGCAGGGGTGGCAGCAGGCCACCAGATTTTCCCACGTGGTTTCGCCCGCGCGCGAGCGGGGAATCACGTGATCCAGCGTGAGCTCATTGGTGCTGAACGTGCGATGGCAATACTGGCAGGTGTAGCGGTCACGCATCATAATATTTTTGCGCGACAGCGACCGCGCCTGCATGGGAATGCGCCGGTATTCGAGCAGCCGGATCACGCTGGGGACCGGCATCGCCTGGCGCGCTGAATGTACGTGCAGGTGGGCGTGCTCTTCCGCCGACGCCACTCCCTTGAGCACCAGCACCAGCGCGCGCCGCGCCGCGCACACGTTTATCGGTTCGTAGCTCGAGTTCAAGACCAGCACGGGTCGATGCAGGCGTTCCTGGTGAGAGGTAGCGATCACGTATTACTCCCTGCTCTGGCGGCCTTTGTCGATCAACGACGCCAGTTCAAAACTCTGTACTGCCGCGCGGCGGTCCGTGCGCGCCACGGCGAGCAATGCCACATGCGCTGCCCCGGCGTGTTTTAGCGCCCGCGCACAAGCGGCGGCGGTCGCGCCGGTGGTCATGACGTCGTCCACCAGCAGCACGCGCGCGCCTTTCAAATTCGCGTTCTTCCGCGCGGCGAACGCTCCGCTCACGTTGGCGCGCCGCTTGGCATTGGTGAGCCCGGCCTGCGCATCCGTCGCCTTCACGCGCCGGACCGCTCGCTTCACGGGCACATTCCATCCGCGCCCGATCTCGCGCGCCAGCAGTTCGGACTGGTTAAAACCCCGCTCCCAACGCCGCATCCAATAGAGCGGCATCGGAACGATCGCGTCGAAGCGCTCTTCTCGCGGCAGCGCCCGCGCCAGAAACTTCCCGAGCGGCACCGCCAGCGTGTGAATTTTTTCAAACTTGAACAGATGAATCAGTTTGCGCAGCGAGCCTTCGTACGATCCGTACGTATACACGGCGTCGAAGCCCGTGAGTCCAAGCCGGCACAGCGTGCAGCGCCCGCTTTCATCCAGAGGAAATGCGTTTACGAAGGGCGTCTTGCAGGCCACGCAGAAGTATTCGGCCACCAGAGGCTGCGGATCTCGCAGGCATTTCGCGCAGACCGGAACGCGAGAGACTTCGCGCAGAGCTTCGCCGCAGACGCGGCAATCATCGGGAAAGAGGAGGGGGAAAACCAGCTCAACCAAGCCGCGAAGTCCCTTGTCCGCGCGACGGCGGAACGCATCAGGCATCGGGAACCAGCGGCCCGTACTAGGGAGCAGGCTACTCGAGAAGACCCACCTCCACTAAACAACTTCAGTTTACACCATTAAAATGAGGTCGGTGATTGGCGGAACGTTTCTTGGCAGAGCGATGCTGGCGTGGTTCGCGCTGATCGCGGTGGAAACCGTGCATGGCGTGCTGCGCAATCTGTTCCTGGTTCCCGTGGTGGGCGATGCGCACGCCCGGCAGATCGGCGTGGTCGT
>SHUD01000049.1 GCA_009697505.1 Bryobacterales bacterium | reverse complement strand
ATCGTACCGCCAACTGTTCCAGGCTCCCTTCACCTTGCTGGTGAGCCTCCAACAGCTTGCGCCTCAAATCATCTGAATATGCTTTCGCCATCTGCGGCCAGGCGAAGAGCCAGAGCAGTTCCTATTATCTACGAAAATGGTCTAGAAGCTCGCCAGTAGTTCGAAGTCCACATTGCCGCCGGAGAGCACGACGCCCACGCGCTCGATCCCCGGCGGTAATTTTTTGAACAGCACGGCTGCGGCCGGCACCGCCCCGCTGGGCTCCACCAGAACCTTCATCCGCGTCAGCAGGAACTTGACCGTGGCGCGGATCTCTTCGTCCGTCACCAGCACGACTTGATCGAGGTGCTCTTGCATGATCGGGAACGTGATTTCTCCCGGAATCTGCGCGCGCAAGCCATCGGCGACCGTGGCCGGCGGCGGAATCTCCACGCGCTCGCCGGCCGCCAGCGACAAGTAAGTATCGTTGCCATCGGAGGGCTCCACGCCAATCACGCGGATCCCTGGGTTCAGATGATGCGCGGAGATTGCGCTCCCGGAAATTAACCCGCCGCCGCCGATGCACACCACCAGCGCATCAAGGTTGGGTGCCTGCTCCATAAACTCCATCGCGGCTGTTCCGGCGCCCGCGATGGTCCACGGATGATCGTAAGGAGGAACTAACGTAGCTCCGGATTCCTCGGCAACCTGCCGGCCCACCGCCGCGCGGTCTTGCGTGAAACGGTCATAGCGGATGATGCGCGCTCCGCGAGCCCTGGTCGCTTCGACTTTCGAACGCGGCGCATCTTCAGGCATTACGAGAGTTGCCGGAATCCCCACCGACTGCGCGGCAATCGCCACGGCTTGCGCGTGGTTTCCCGACGAATACGCGACCACACCTCGCCCCAACCGATCTTTCGGAATCGAGTACACAAAATTGGCGGCTCCACGGATTTTGAACGCACCGCCCTTTTGCAGGTTTTCGCACTTGAACCAGGTCTTCACGCCGGTTTGCCGGTCGAAGCTGTGGGAAGTCAATACCGGCGTCCGCTGCGCGATAGATTTGATACGTTCCGCGGCGGCTTGGATGTCGGAAAAACTGACAGGCATCGCAGGTTCCAGAATAGCTTGACCTAAAACATGGCACACTGGGATTGTGCCTGGCTCCTGCACCTGCGGCGCGCAACTACCGGAAGACGCGCGGTTCTGCCATAAGTGCGGCAAGCCGCAGAGGGATGAGCCGGTGTTCATGGAAGAGGACACGCCGGTCCAAACACCGGTCGAACCACCGCGCTTGGCTCCTCCCCCTCCGCGTATCGGATTTAGCAACGGCCTGGCGGTACGCGTCGCTCTGGTCACGGCGACGCTCGGCCTGCTCGGGTCGATGCTCCTGGGCCAGGTTCCGGGATTGCAGGTGCTCGCGATCCTGTGCCCCATGGCCTCTGGTTTCCTGGCCGTTCATCTCTACGTGCGCCGGTCTGGCGAACGGCTATCGCTGGCGGGTGGGGCTCATCTGGGTTGGCTCTCCGGTGTGTTCGGCTTTCTGATCACAGTGGTCCTCTTCACGATATTCGCTTTGCTGCTGGCAACTCCCGAATTTGCCGACGCCGTGCGCCAACAGGCGATGCGCAACAAGCCCGAGATCGCGCAGGCAATCCGCGAGTTCCAGACACCGGAAGGTATCGTCAAGGCCCTGGCTAGTTCGTTCCTGCTGCTGACGGCGCTCCCGACGTTCGGCGGCACCATCGGCGCCAAGCTACTCTATCGGGGGATGCGGCGCGACTGAAGTCTTCTGAATGCGCACCCCGCGCGCGGTGGTCCACTTCACAATGCTTACGCCGGCAAAGATGACGAGCATCGCCGCGGTTTCCCGCCATCCGAACGGCTCGCGATAGAACCACCAGCCCAGCGCGACCGCCACCAGCGGATTGATGTACGTGTAGATCGACATGAGAGCGACCGGCAGATGGTGCATGGAGTAGATGAACGCACTATAGCCAACCAGTCCGCCAAACACCGCCAGATACAGCACCGCCAACATGCCCCGCGTCGTCCACGCAGTAGGCACGGGCTCCAGCAGGGCCGGAATTGCGTACACAATCCCCGTGGCGAGCTGCTGGATTCCACCGCTGACAAAGGGATGGGTACCGCCGCGCAACTTCCTCTGCCAAACCGATCCGATGGCCC
Source organism: Bryobacterales bacterium (assembly GCA_009697505.1). GTDB lineage: Bacteria > Acidobacteriota > Terriglobia > Bryobacterales > Bryobacteraceae > Palsa-187. Next base: position 15,585 of record SHUD01000049.1, on the reverse strand, counting down.
AGCACAGGGCTCCGAACTGCAGGAGCAGGAAACCGCCGAGGAGCGTATGCGCGCCAGCGCCTTGGTGTGTGACCCCTTGCTTTACGACAACCGCGCTCCCGCCCGGCAGCAAGAGGAGGATAACACCGGCGAGGCCGACGAACATCCCTCCAATCGATGGCCAATGGAGGCGTTCTCCGCCGGGTGTGAGCGCCTCGACACTCACCAGCCAGAAGGGTTGCAGGCTGGCGAATAGAGACGCCAGACCGCTGGGGATCCAAAGCTCGCTGAACGACAACGCCCCCGTGCCGATACCGATGGTCAGCAGGCCGTAGAGGGCCGTCTTCCCTGCTTCGCGGGGAGTGGGGAAGCGGGCTCCGGCGGCACGCGCTCCCAGAAGCAGCACTCCGCCAGAGAATAGGTAGCGCAGCGCCATCAGGCGAATGGGAGAAACCGTTTCGACCGCGACGCGAATCCCGAGATATGTGGTTCCCCAGAAGAAACACACGCACGCCAGCGCGATGTAAGCGCCCAGATGCGGCCGCGGCAAGTGGCCTTGCGATGAGTCGCTTGTGGATGGTTTTTGGGCAGGCAGGATACTATGTTAGCTTGATCCTTACTCTCACCATTAACCCGGCAATCGACCGCATCATTACGGCTGACAAGCTGGTTTTTGAGGACCGCGGCTATATCCTCGGGCGCAGCGAAGTGGCTGGTGGACGCGGCATCAATTCCTCGCAAGTCATCCACGCTTTCGGAGGCAAGACAGCGGCGGTATTGACGGCCGGCGGCGCCGCCGGCGAGCGCATTGAAAAACTGCTCGGCAAATTGGGGTTTCCGTGTGATCTCGTCAAGGTGCGCGCCGAAAGCCGGACCAACCTGACCATTAGCGACAAACAGGGGCTCACCGTCAAGCTCAACGAGCGCGGTGCCGCTCTGGATGCCAAGGAACTGAAGGAGATTAAGAAGCGAGTGGAGGCCTGGCTCCCCAAGACCAAGTGGCTGATGATCTGCGGAAGCATTCAGCCGGGCGTGCCGCAGCACTTCTATTGCGAGATCATTGAGATGGCCAAGACCCACGGAGTCCATACGCTGCTCGATACCGACGGCGATGCGCTGCAGCATGCGCTGGAAGCCAAGCCAACCGTCATTATGCCCAACCAACATGAAGCGGAGCGGTTACTGAGCCGGGCTATCATTACGCGCGGCCAGTGTTTAGAGGCAGTCGCGGTGATGCAGGCGATGGGCCCGGAATCGGTCATCTTGTCGCTGGGCGCCCGGGGAGCCATCGGGTCATCGCCGGAGGGAGTGTTTGAAGCCGTTCCGCCGCGCATCGAGGCGCTTTGTCCCATCGGGGCCGGTGACGCGTTGGGGGCGGCTTTCACCTGGAGCATGGGAAAGAAAAAATCATTTCCGGAGGCCTTGCGTTGGGGCGTGGCGACGGGAACAGCCTCCGCCAAACTGCCGGGATTGGCAATTCCCAGGTTCAGCGACGCTCACGCCGTCTACAAACAGGTGGAATTACGCCAAGTGCGCTGAGTATTGGCGCGGCACCCTGCGCGAAGTCACGCGGAATGAGGTACGATCTTTCTGGGCAGCGCGGATGAGAAGGGGCTTATGATTTGGCCCGCGGGGTGCTGCATCGTTACAGACTTACGAAAGAGGTGAATGAAATGGCAATCGATAACTTTTCCCCACTCATTTCAGCGGCGGTCACACGGCGCTCGGCGCTACGGGTTTCCGGCGCGACCCTGCTCGGACTGAGCCAGCTCGATCTCCTCCAGGCGCAGAACAAGCAGGCCGAACCGCCGGCGGACGCGCTGGCCGAGCAGAAGCCGCGTGCCATCACGGCTCTTCCGTTGAACTCGGATGGGTCCGCGAAGACTTTTTCGGAGGCGGAGCTGACTCCCGTCGCCGATATTGGGGCCCTGTTCCGCAACACCGGCAACAAGGCTCCCGACATCGAATACGACGCGGCGAAAGTGCATCTCAAGATCCGTGGGAACGTCACGGGGAAAGTGGGCGGACTGAGCCTGGCCGATCTGAAAAAACTGCCCTTCACCACGCAGATCACCAGATTGCAGTGCGGCGCGCCCAAGCCTTCCGGCATCGTGAAATGGGGCGGCGTCCGCTTTGCCGATCTGTGCAAGATGCTGGACGCGCAGCCGATGGCGCAGTACGTGATGTTCACGTCGTTCGACAAGTACGTCACCACGGAAGACATCACGATCGCCACGCATCCACAGGTGTTGCTGGCCTGGGAGATGAATGGCGGGCCGCTGCCGCCGCTCCACGGCGCGCCGTTCCGGCTGGTGATTCCATTCCGCTGGGGCGCCCGCAACATCAAGGCGATCGAAGAGATCCGCTTCACCGCCTCCAGCTTCGGCGCCAACAACATGTAGGAGGGCCGTGGGACCGGGGCTCAGGATTTCTTGCGGCGTTTGAAGAAGACGTTGCTCTTCTTTCCGGAAGTTGCCACCAGCAGGACGAAGAGCGTAAGCATTGCAGCCAAGGTGGCCACGGTTCCGATCACCAAATAGTCGGAGTCTTTGAGCGGCCCGGCCATGACCTTGACCATGATGCCGGCAACGGCCGCGAAGACCAGAATCAGAGCGCCTGCGATTCCGATTGTGCGTCCCATCAGTCGTATTTCTCGTAGCGGATCTGTTTCCGGTCGAATCCCATGCCTTTCAGGACTTGGCGCACTTCATCCACCATAGCTTGTAATCCACACAGGTAGATGTCGATGTCCGTGCGTCCGCCAAGGGCTTCCGGCAAATGCGCCTGGACACGGCCCGCTCGCCCTTTCCAGCCGGGACCAGGCTGCGATAGAGTGGGCCAAAACCGGAACTGCGGATACTGCCGCGACAGCGCCTCGAACTCTTCGCGATACAGCAGATGCGATTCGTGGCGCACGCCGAAGAGCAAAGTGATAGCCGGCGAATCCAGGTTCAACCTGGTCATGAGCATGGAGCGAAATGGAGCGATGCCGGTACCGGTGGCAACCAGCAGCGAATCGCGCAATGGTTCGCGCAGTGTAAACGTTCCCAGCGGCGCGCCCATTTCAACGGTGGCGCCTGGCGCCAGATCGAACAGGTGCGGAGAGAAGGTGCCCAAGTCGACGCGATTCAGGCAAAGTTCAAAACGATTACCCGCGGACGGCGGCGAGGCGATCGAATAGGCGCGCGTGATGGTCTTGCCGTCCACGGCTCCGGAAAGCGAAACGAACTGCCCGGGCGTGAAGCTGAGCCGCGGCAGCTCCGGCGCCTCGAAGACGAAGTGCCGCACGCCGGGCGCGATCTCGACGGCCTCAATCAATCTTGCCCGCATGCTAGCTAGCTTGCGCCTCGCGCGCGCGTCCCAACAACGCTTCGATCATGGCGGGGTGCCCGTCGAGCGGAGGCGTCACTCGAATCTCCAGACGCGGATGCACGGCGCGAATTTCCTCGACCAACCGTGGCAAGTCTCGTTGCAGATGCATGCCCAGCGTGAGGAAGTAGGGAATCACGACGATGTGGGCGATGCCACAGCCCACGAGAAGATCCACCGCGCCACGCAAGTCCGGCTTGCCGCTTTCCAGAAACGCGGCTTCCACCGCTTCATAGCCGCCCTGCCGCGCCAGATCGGCCGCCACCGCACGCACGGCATCGTTGGCCGATTCCACGCTGGAGCCATGCGCAAAAACGATGTAGCCGGTATGCTTCACTGCTCTAAACCCGCCACGGAAGGCGTGGCCTCCGGCAAATAGCCGGTCAAGAAATCGCGGAACGCTTTGCCGCGCCGCCGCCCGTTGTTGTACTGCATTTCCAGTCTCTGCAGGAACACCAGGACGCCCAGCATATCTGCATCGCGCAGCTTCAAGTCCCCCACGGGTTGATGGAGGCCGTGTTCCGTCTCAGCGCTCCTGTGTGCTGCTTCAGCCTTGCGGAGTTCAGCGATGGCCTCGTCCAGCTTCTGCTGGATCGCAGCCGCGTAGGTGTTGGGTAGGCGGCTTTCCACAACCAAACCGGCGTTAAGCGCGCGGTACTTGCGGATCTCTCCAGCGAGCGCTTCACGAGCGTCGTAATCGACGCCATCGACGTCCTCCAAGGCCCGCTTCAGAGCCAGCGCCAGGGTGAACACGAGTGGCTCCCGGTCGCGCAGAAATTGCTCCGTGACTCTGACGTCGCGATTCGGAATCTGGTCTTCCGCAAGCGGGGGAGGTTGTTCGTGAAAACGCGCTTCCTTCAGGAACTCACACGTGGACGGACAGGCGATGGTGTTCTCGCGTTCCGCGCCGCAACACTGCGGACAGATTTCGCCCCCGGACGCCGGGCAATGCCGCCGCGCGCGCCGTTTTTCGCACAATTTACAAGGGGTGATCACCTGCGGACACCTCTATCGTATCATCGGGACATGGCGCGGACCCACGTTTACCTGAAGGTCGAACTCGACCTGCCCGACTCAGGACAGGCCAGCGACAAAGAGCGTCCCGAGCGCGTCGCATCCGAGATTTGCCGGCTCATTGGCCGGGTCTACGGCGTGCGCAGCGCCGAGGTTACCAGCATCATGGAACGGGAAAGCTGAAACACTCGCCACCGCTGCCACGTCATCACTGTTGTACGATTGCAGTAGAATCACCCATGCTCACCGGCAATACTCACGGCAATACTCACGGAGGATCATCCATGAAATTCAAACTCATCGCAGGCTTGGTCTTGGGCGCCACGCTGGCCTCGGCTGCCTCCGACGCTCCCAAGCGCCTGCAACAAGCGGCGCAGGCACTCAAAGAAGTCATGGGGATTCCGGATAAAGCCATTCCCCAGGAGTTACTAAATAAGGCGCAGTGTATCGTGATCGTCCCGGATCTCAAGAAGGGCGCGTTTATCATCGGCGGTAAATACGGCAAAGGCTTTGTGTCATGCCGCAAGCAGGGAGCGGGCTGGTCGGCTCCTGGAGCCGTGCGCGTGGAAGGCGGCAGTGTTGGGTTCCAGATCGGTGCATCCGAAATGGACGTCTTCATGCTGGTGATGAACGAACGGGGTGCCGAGCGCCTGCTGAGAAACAAATTCACCCTCGGCGGCGATGCCACGGTGGCGGCGGGCCCGGTGGGCCGCGTGGCGCAGGCGGAAACCGACGCCCGGATGACGGCGGAGATCCTGACCTGGTCGCGCGCTCGCGGGTTATTCGCCGGAATTGCTTTGAACGGCGCGACGCTCCGTGAAGACGAAGACTGGATTTTCGATCTATATGGCAAGAAGCTGACGAACAAAGACATCGTTACCGGCAGCATGGCAGCTCCGAAGGCAGCGGCGCCGCTGTTGAGCGAATTGGATCGCTACTCGAGTCGTAAGTAGCGACCCGTAAGTAAGCCATTGGAACGCTCCTCGATAAGCGACGCCGAATTCTTAACCGGCGCCACGGCGGATGTCGCTGCCGGCTCGCACGAGGTGAGTATCCATGTCGGCCACCGGAAGCTGCCGCCGCTAACGGTGGAGGTAGCGTAGACACGAAATCAATACAGCGTCGTTTTCTAATACAGCGTCTTTTTTTAATACAACGTCTTGGGCACGCGGGCTCTTGCTTCTTCGTCGAACGCCTGTGCGTCCACGAGGCCGCAGGTGTGCTTGGCCAGGATGGTTCCCATACTGGGAACAGACCCGGGTGCCGCGAATTTTGCGGAATTCCACAAGTCCGCGCGTACCAGCGCGCGGCTGCACTGGATATAAGCTTCCTTCACCGTCACGACAATCACGGTGCGCGGGGCATTGCCCTGCACGGCGAACTGGGCGGTGAGAGCGGGGTCGCGGCTCAATACAGCGTCTCCGTTCACGCGGAACGTCTCATGGACGCCGGGCACGACGAACAGCAGCCCAACCGGGGGATTGCGCACCAGATTTCTGATCGAATCCAGACGATTGTTGCCGCGCCGGTCCGGAATCAATAGCGTGTGGTCATCGGCAACTTTAACGAAGCCGGGAAAATCGCCGCGCGGAGACGCATCGGCGAGATCCCCATTTTGCGTGCCCATAATTAAGAGCGGCGACGCCGCGATGAACGCGCGGCAATATTCATCCAGACGATCGAGCTGCTTGCGTACGGACCGCTCCAACGCAGGACCATACAGCGCCGAAAGCTCATCGGCGTCACGAATGACCTGAGTTGGATCGATGTCCACGTCTTAATTATTACTCGCCTTCGAGCTTGCGCTGGCGGACTTCAATGCCGGTGCTCTTCAGCGCATCGGCAAACTCCTGCGTCTTCTGGCCGCGATAGTGGTATGGGTAGGCGATCTTCGGATGAAACGCGGCGGCGCAGACGGCCGCCTCCGCGGGAGGACTGGTGCGCGGCGGATTCATGGCGATGAAGGCAATCGAAATATTCTTGAGTTCCTTCATCTCCGGCGTGCATTCGCTATCGCCGGAGAAATACACGCGCGTCGCGCCGAATGTCAAAATATAGCCGTTGCCGATACCCTTGTGATGATACGGCTTGCCCGGCCCGGAGCCGAACTTGATGTTATACATGGGCACGGCTTCGATCTCCACGCCCAGGAACGTCATCTTCTCGCCATTGCTGATGGCATCGGTGTCGCCCACCGTGCCGTTCAGCGTATCGGTGACGGCCGGCGGAGCGACCAGGATCGACCCTTCCTTGCGCAGGGTCTTCAGCAGCGCCGGGTCCATATGATCGGCGTGCGAATGCGAAATGATCACCATGTCCGCCTGCGGAATGCCGGTGTAGTCGGCCTGGCCCCACGGATCGACGTGAATGATCTTTCCGCCGAATTCCAGCATCACGCTTCCGTGATAGAGAGGCGTGATCTTGAGTGGACCCTTGGTGGTTTCCACAACGTCGCTTTGCCGGTTGGGAGCCACGGCGGCAAACGCACAACCACCCGCCAGCAATGCGGTAAGTAACAAACCGGATCTCATCGGCCTTCTTCCTCCCTGACACGCAGTCGAGTCTCCGCGCATGAAGGGATTGTATCTCAGATTCGGGGTTCAAGCGCGGGCTAGCGGGCGCGCTCCAGCGTTCTACGGATGCGCCGCGCCCGTTCCCGGCACGCCTTGACCTGGTGTTTCGTTCGCACCGTGTAAATCAGGGCGATGAGACCCAAGGCGATCGCACCACCGGCATAGATCAGGACAACAGTCAGTCCAATTTCCATTACTCCCAAGCCTCCGCTGCGGCTTGCCGCCGCTGGCGTTCAACCGTCCTCCGAGCGGTGCTATCCGGCTTGGTGAATTATGCCATGCGGCAGATCGCTCCGCAAGTTTTTTTGAGTGTGAAAAGTTCTAGACTGGAACCCTTGGAACTGGTTCACAAGGGGTCGTGATCGCCTATGGCCCGCAGGTAGCGTTCGGCGGATAAACGCAATGCCTGCTTGGCGTTACCTTGTACGGCAAAGCCCGGAAAAGCCCCATAGAGTTTGCTGAACCGATGCCGGCTCAGGACGTCATAAACGTGCCGCACGGTAGCCGCACTCACAGGAATCCAGTTGGGATAGCTGTGCATGAAGCTCACGTAGCGCCGGTCGGCACAGACTTGGGGCATGTCGCCGGTGAAGAGTGCGCCGGCCCCGCCTTCTGCTTCGACATCGGCTCCCGCCCAGTGCAGTACTTGGTAGCCCGGGAAGTGCGCGCCCACTCGAAGCAACGTGAGCCCATCGCCCAAGGAATGCGTTTCGCCGCTCCAGAACTGAATGGCCGGGTCGGGGCGTTGCACCCACTGGCGATCGCCGGCATGAAGATAGATGGGAATGTTTCCGAACGCCCGGCTCCACTCGATCATCGAAGAATAATAGTGCGGATGGGAGACGGCGATGGCGTCGATCCCGCCCAGCGCACGCACGATCTCGACCGTGTCCGGGTTGACCAGGCTCACACAGTCCCACAAGATGTTTTTCGCTCCCGTCCGCAGCAGGAGGGCGCGCTGGCCGATGGCGAACTTGGGCTCGGTAACGATGCCCCAGATCCCGGGGCCTTCCTGAACGAGCGAATTCCGGAATTTCTGTTGCAGTTTTTCGAAGGCGATCCACTCCTGGCCGGAATGGCCGACGTACTGTCGTTCGTCTTCGCAGATCGGGCAGCGGGCGGGTGGTTCAGGAGAGGGAGGATACTGGGTACCGCACGTAATGCAGACGTAGGCGTGCATTTACAGAAAAGCTTTGTAGAATAGGTTCGCGCCCAAAAGGGCCATGGCTCCGGAGAGCCCGGCGCGGAGTTGTTTGGAGGGAATTTTCCCAGCCAGATAAGCGCCTAAAAGAGATCCCGGGATTCCGCCAACCAGCAATTGGGTTAGGATCGCGGTGTTTACCGTACCGGCTGCGGCGTTGACACCGCCGCCGATGAGAGAGAGCACCAGGCCGAAGACCAGATCGGTACCCACGACGGCGGCCGGGCTCAACTTGGTCATGCTCAACAGCGACAACCCACCCAGCGCACCGGCGCCCGCCGAGGAGAAACCGACCTCGGTGCCGATGGGCAACGCCACCGCCGCCAACCACCGCGTCCGGTCATGGCGGTGTTCCGGAGCCGGACGAATGAGATTGAACGCCGCCACGACAACGATCGTAGCGCCGATCACGCCCGTGATGGTCCTGCCGTCGAGGCCGCGCAACAGAAACACGCCGATGAGTACGCCGGGCACGCCGCCGGCCAGCATGTACCCCAACGTGCGCCAGTCCACCTGCCGCCGCGCCATGTAGACCGGCGACGTGACGATCTTGACCGCCGCGCCAAAGATCAGCGAAGTCCCCACGGCGATGCGGGCGGGAACGCCCAGGTAGAGAATCAGCAGCGGCGTGGTCAACGTGCCCGCGCCAACGCCAGTAAGCCCGATGGCAACGGCAATTAAGAATCCTAATGTATACGTCATGCGAAGAATCCGCCGCTACTCGGCCTGAATGTGGATGCCGCACTCCAGCTTGTCTTTTCCTTGCCAGCGGCCGGAACGCGGGTTGTCCGGGTCGAACGGCAGGACCGTGCAGGGCTGGCAGCCGATGCTGGTGTAGCCCTGATCGTAAAGAGGCAGGGCCGGAATCTGGTGCAGGCTCAAATATTGCCAGACGTCGCGATTGGTCCAGGCCGCCAGCGGGCTGACTTTTTCGATGGTCTTTGCCGTGGGCAATTTGAACGGCTCGACGGTTTGCAGATTCGCGCGCGTGGGAGACTGTTCGCGGCGCAGCGCGGTGAACCAGATGTCGTAGTTGGCAAGTCCGGCAAACAGTGGTTCCACTTTGCGGAGGCCGCAGCACTTGGTGGGCTCGGTTTGATTGAGGATGCCGAACTGAGCTTCCTGATCCGCAACGCTCTGCTTGGCCGCCAGGTTCGTCAGATTCAGGTTCCAATCCCTGGTCATCTGGTCCCGGTAGGCCAGCGTTTCCGGAAAATGATATCCGGTTTCCAGGAACAGAACGGGGATATCCGGGCGCTGTTCGCGGACCATGTGCACCAGCACCATACACTCGGATTGAAAGCTTGAAGTGACACACGCCGCGCCTGGCTTGGCGAGTTCGGCGGCAACCAGTTCCCGGGCGTCCGCGATCTTCTGTTCCAGTTCAGTCATGGCGGAAGAATCCTTGCAGCGCTTTGCGCAACATCGCGATCGCGGTTTCATCCTCGGCCGGCAGATTCAGGTGCGCCCCGGGGGGCACGGCCGCGCGCACCAGACGCGCCAGGCGTTCAGCGGCGCTCTCGTTTCCGCCTTCGGCGGCGGCAACGATCATGCCCGCGGCGGCGGTGGCGTTGGTCTGGCGGTCAATCAGGACAAACGCGCCAGTCCCCCGGTTTTCCCGATAGGGGTCAAAGAAGACCGGGCGCGCCGTAGCAATCCGCACCACGCCAACTTCGTTCATCGAAAGAGTATGGACCGATTCGGCGTGCAGCGTGTTGACGTCCACGCGATACTCGACCGCCTCCACGCGGGCCGGAACAATCTGCGAGGTGTGCTTGATCAGGTAGTGCCGGGAAGGATCCAGGGGATCGTTATCGAACCACACCATGGTCGCTTCCAGGGCTTTCGCCGATACCGGCTCCGGACCACTGCTGATCATATCGCCGCGGCTGATGTCGATTTCGTCGCGCAGCGTCAAGGTCACCGAGAGGGGTGCGTGCGCGACTTCCAAGTCGCCTTCCCAGGTCACGATGCGCTCCACGCGGCTGCGGCGTCCGGAGGGCTGCGCCAAAACTTCGTCTCCCGGGCGGACGACTCCAGAGGCGATTTGGCCGGCATAGCCACGGAAGTTCATGTCCGGACGAACCACGCGCTGTACCGCCATGCGGAAGGGCGCATGAACGGTTACCGGCGAGGTATCGACAGATTCCAGTTGAGTGAGCAGGCTGTGGCCGTCAAACCACGGCATGTTCTTGCTGCGATCCACAACGTTATCGCCCTTGAGCGCGCTGAGCGGCAGGAAGTAGGCGTCATCGACACCGAGCCGCGTCAGGAACGGAGCGAACTCGGCACGGATGCGATGGAACACTTCCTGGTCATAGTCGACCAGGTCCATCTTATTCACCGCGATCACGAAATGAGGAATACCTAGCAGCGATGTAATGTAGGCGTGCCGCAGGGATTGCGTGGTGATGCCGCGCGCGGCGTCCAGCAAAATGATGGCGAGCTGCGCGGTGGATGCTCCGGTCGCCATGTTGCGCGTGTATTGCTCGTGCCCCGGCGTATCGGCCAGAATGAACTTGCGCTTGGGTGTGGCGAAGTAGCGGTAGGCCACATCAATGGTGATGCCCTGTTCGCGTTCGGCGCGGAGGCCGTCGGTGAGTAGCGAGAAGTCGATTTCCCCGCCCCGTATGGCCTGTTTCAGTTGATCTTCGTAAGCCCCGCGCGCGTCGTGCAACAGGCGCCCGATGAGCGTGGACTTACCGTCGTCGACGCTGCCCGCAGTCGTGAAGCGCAGCAGGTCCTTGGCCTGCTCGCGCGCCAGGAATTCTTCAACGTCGAAGCGTTCGGCTTCCAACGGTAACGTCGCCACGCCTAGAAGTATCCTTCCCGCTTCTTCAGTTCCATGGAGCCTTCGCGATCGTGATCGATCACGCGATTCTCGCGCTCGGAGTTCCTGACGGCGACCAGTTCGGCAATGATCTTGGGAATCGTGTCGGCATCCGAGCGGATCGCGCCCGTGCACGGCGAACATCCCAGCGACCGCATCCGGCACTTCACGGTCTGCAGCTTCTCGCCATCACGCGGACCCATGAAAGACTGCTCGGTGAGGATGACCGAATTGCCGCGCACCAGAACTTCCCGCTCTTTGGCGAAGTAGAGGGGCACGATGGGAATCTTCTCGAGATGAATGTATTGCCACACGTCCATCTCGGTCCAATTGGAGAGTGGAAACACGCGGATGCTTTCACCCGGCTCGATGCGGCTGTTGTAGATGTTCCACAACTCCGGCCGCTGATTCTTGGGGTCCCATTGACCCAGGCCGTCGCGGAAGGAATAAACCCGCTCCTTGGCGCGCGATTTCTCTTCGTCGCGGCGGGCCCCGCCAAAGGCCGCGTCGAAATTTCCGGCGCGCAGGCCATCCAGGAGAGCCGTGGTCTTCAGAAGACCGCAGCAGCGCTCCGTCCCCAGCCGGAGGGGGTTGGCCCCGTCATCCAGCGCCTTGCGGTTGGTGTTGACAATCAGCTTCACGCCCAGCTCAGCCGCCTGCCGCTCACGAAACTCGATCATTTCCTTAAATTTGTAACTCGTGTCGACATGCAGGAAGGGAAATGGAATGGGCGCGGGATGGAAGGCCTTCTGCGCCAGCCGCACCATGACGGAAGAATCCTTACCGATCGAATACAACATGACCGGACGCTGGAATTCGGACGCGACTTCGCGGAGAATGTGAATACTCTCCGCCTCGAGGGCTCGTAAATGGCTGATTTCCCATGCCACGGGACTATCGTACAACGGCTATCATTACATTGTCTATCTGGAAAAGGTGTATGGAAGTAGGCACACTACATATAGTATTTTACTGTTGACAGTACTCACATATTGGGGCAAGATAGCTTTCTAGCGGTAGAATCTATCGGAGAAGTACCGCTCGATCTTTTTCCTCAAAGTGAGACCTTCCATGGGACAATTGGGCGTTGGTGTGGCAATGAAGTTTGATGACGCTGGGCGTCAGGAACAAGTGCAAGAACAGGCACGGGAGACGCGGCGGCCGGTGCCGGTCGCGGAACGCAAGGGCGTCGACTTCCCCCGGTATTTTACTGTCCGTTTGGACGCGGGCAAGACCCCCTACGACGAGGTGCAGTGGGAGCTGCGCACTGCCTCCATCGGCAACGACAAAGGCGCGGTCATCTTTGAACAGCGCGATGTGGAAGTGCCCGCGGACTGGTCGCAAACCGCCACCAACATCGTCGTCAGCAAGTACTTTCACGGGAAGGCCGGTTCGCCGCAGCGCGAGACCAGCGTGCGGCAGTTGGTGGGCCGCGTGGTGGACACCATCGCGGATTGGGGCGCCACACAGAATTACTTCCGGACGCCGGAGGATGCCGCCAATTTCCGCGCCGAACTGGCCCACCTGATGCTGCACCAGAAGGCCTGCTTCAATTCCCCCGTCTGGTTCAACGTGGGCGTGAAGGAGACGCGCGGCTACGGCTGGTATTACGACGAAGCCACCAACCGCATCGAAAAAGTGGATCCCGTGAATCCGCGGCCGCAGTGCTCGGCGTGCTTCATTAACGCGGTGGGCGATACGCTCGAATCCATTTTGGATCTGGCCAAGACCGAGGGTATGCTGTTCAAGTGGGGCTCGGGCACGGGCTCGAACCTCTCCACGCTGCGCGAGGAAGAAGGGCTGCTTTCCGGCGGCGGGCGCGCCTCCGGGCCCTTGAGCTTCATGAAGGGTTTCGACGCCTTCGCGGGCGTGATCAAGAGCGGCGGCAAGACGCGCCGCGCGGCCAAGATGGTGATCCTCAACGCCGATCATCCGGACATCGAAGGCTTCATCTGGTGCAAGGCCAAGGAAGAGAAGAAGGCCCACACGCTCATTGATGCGGGTTATGATTCGTCGCTGGACGGCGAAGCGTACAGCTCGATTTTCTTCCAGAACGCCAACAACAGCGTGCGCGTCACCGATGAGTTCATGGAAGCCGTGGCGAAGGATGGCGACTGGTGGACCAAGTCGCGGCTGGCCAACCAGCCCGTGAAGCGCTACAAGGCGCGCGACCTGATGCATCAAATCTCGGAAGCCACGCACCAATGCGGCGATCCGGGCATGCAGTTCGACACCACCGTCAACACCTGGCACACCTCGAAGAATACGGCGCGCATCAACGCCTCCAACCCGTGCTCGGAATATATGTTCCTGGACGATTCGGCGTGCAATCTGGCGTCGCTCAACCTGGTGAAGTTCGTTAAGGCCGATGGCGCATTCGATGTGGAAGCCTACCGCCGCGCGGTGGACACCGTGATCGTCGCGCAGGAAATCCTGGTGGACAACGCGGCCTATCCCACCGAGAGGATCGCTCAGAATTCGCACGACTTCCGCCCGTTGGGGTTGGGCTATGCGAATTTAGGCGCGCTGCTGATGTCGATGGGCATCCCCTACGATAGCGACCAGGGCCGCGACTGGGCCGCCGGACTCACCGCCATCATGTGCGGCCAGGCGTATCTGTCGAGCGCGCGCATCGCCGAAGGCTCCACGGGCCCATGCGGGGGTTACACGGCGAATGAAGAACCGTTCCTCAACGTGATCCGCATGCATCTGGACTCGACTTCCCGCATCGACAGCCACCGGGTCCCCACGGCCATTTACGAAAACGCGCGCAAGTGCTGGGAAGAAGCCTACGAGCTGGGTAAGATCGCGGGCTATCGCAACGCGCAGACCACCGTGCTCGCGCCCACCGGCACCATCGGCTTCATGATGGATTGCGACACCACGGGGATCGAGCCGGACCTGGCGCTCGTAAAGTACAAAAAGCTGGTGGGCGGCGGACTGATCAAGATCGTCAACAACACGGTTCCCGCGGCACTCGCGAAACTGGGCTACAACACGGCGCAGATCAACGCCATTGTGGATCACATCGATTCGAGCGGCACGATCGAAGGCGCTCCGATGCTGAAGCCCGAGCATCTGCCGGTATTCGATTGCAGTTTCCGCCCGCAGAACGGCATCCGCTCGATCCACTATATGGGCCATGTGCGTATGATGGCGGCGGTGCAACCGTTCATCTCCGGCGCCATTTCGAAGACGATTAACATGCCGGAGGAGTCCTCGGTCGACGACGTGATGGACGCCTACATTGAGAGCTGGAAGCTGGGCCTCAAGGCGGTGGCGATTTATCGCGACAACTCCAAGCGCGTGCAGCCGCTGAGTTCTGGTACGGCCAAGGGCGCGAAAGCAGCGAATGGTCCCGCGCAGGCGGAAGAGAGAATTGTGGAGAAGGTTGTGTACCGTCCGGTGCGGCGCAAGCTGCCCGACGAGCGGCCTTCCATCACGCACAAGTTCTCGATCGGCGGCCACGAGGGCTACCTGACGGTGGGCCTCTATGACGAAGGCATGCCCGGCGAGTTGTTCATCCGCATGGCCAAGGAAGGCTCGACGATCTCCGGCCTGATGGACAGCTTCGCGACGGCCATCAGCCACGGCCTGCAATACGGCGTGCCGCTGAAGTTCTTCGTGGACAAGTTCAGCCACGTGCGCTTTGAGCCGAGCGGCTGGACCGGCAATCCACAGGTGCCCTACGCGAAATCCATCATGGATTACATCTTCCGCTGGCTGGGCAACAAATTCCTCGGCCCCGAGTACGCGGCGGGAGAAGCAGGCGAAACCACAAAGCTTACCATCACGGAACCCGCGCCGCAGCAAAAGCTGCCATTCGCAGCGGTAGCGACCGACGCCCCCAGTTGCAGCGAATGCGGCGGCCTCATGACCCGCAACGGTTCTTGCTACAAGTGCGAGAACTGCGGCGGGACCAGCGGGTGTAGCTAGAGGCAAGTTCCACTAACAAGAGGTATGATGAAGGCGGGTCATGCCCATGATTCGGCTCGTCTTCATCGGTTGGCTTGTTGTGGGCTCTGCTCACGCGCAGAGCGCCTTGAATCCAGACTTGACAGGGCTTAAGTATCCACCGCTGGCGAAGTCAGCACGGATTCAAGGAATAGTAGAATTTCAAGTGGAATCAGGCGAGATACAGCAATTAGTCGGCCACCAATTTCTGGTCCCTGCGGCGAGGGCCAACTATATTTCATGTAGTTCCAACGAGTTAGGCATAGACGCCGGCGCCTGCTTGGCGCAGAAGTTTGGCAGATATTTCGAAAGTTGTATTCTGCCACCATGACGGAGTTGGACAAGTTGGCGGAAGTCTTAACGATTGCCGATGTTGCACGCCTGCTGCGCTGTTCGAAAGCCCACGTCTGTAAGATCATCAACGGTCAAGTCAAAGGCGCGGCGCCGATTCCCACCATCGCCGTCGGTCGCCGAAAAATTGTCCGGCGGCAGTCGCTCCTTCGCTGGTTTTACTCCGCCCTGTCGGAGCCAAATAGAAAGTTCCTATTGCCAGCCGAGTAGAAAGTTCCTAATGGGAGGGTGATTCAAAAACCCTCGTGTTATGTTCGCACAGCCTCACCGGGGTCGCGCCTGGGGAGGTTGCCCAAAGCCGAGGCGACGGAGTT
>SHUD01000048.1 GCA_009697505.1 Bryobacterales bacterium | reverse complement strand
ACTCAGGATATCAAAACAATCTGGCTCTGAATTTCCCCGGTCACCCTGGCCTCACCGTCGCCCACGAATACGTCCACCTCGGAGCGAATCCCGAATTCCGGTAGATAGATCCCCGGTTCCACCGAGAAACAGGTCCACGGAATCACCCGTCGCTCATCATGCGTCTCCAGATTGTCCATGTTTGCGCCGGATCCGTGGACTTCCGTGCCGATCGAATGCCCCGTGCGGTGGAAGAAATAGTCGGCGAATCCGTGCTCCCGGATATGTGACCGCGCCGCGTCGTCGACCTCAAAACCCCTCAGCTCCTGTTTGTTCTCGATCGCGTCTTTGACGCGTTGGATTGCGCGATCCCTCGCATCGCGCACGATTTCGAAAACGCGCTGATAGCGGTCCGGTGGCCGCTCGCCACAATATCCGACCCAGGTGATGTCGTAATAAACCGCCTCGGGCCGGTCAAGCTTGGCCCACATGTCCATCAGGATCGTGTCGCCTTTCTTGATTTCGGTGCATGCATCCTGCTTGGGATCGTAGTGAGGATTCGACGCATTGGCGTTTACCGCTATGTCCGGACCGTGATCGGTAAACAGGCCTTCCTCGCGGAATCGGGTGAGAATAAACTGCTGCATCTCCCATTCGGTGACGCGCTCGGCGGCCCGCAGCTTCGCGCCCACGCGTTCGAAAGCTTCTTTACGAATGCCGTCGATCTTGCGCGCGGCTTCCAGGTGCATCTCCAATTGCTCGCGGGTCCACCGCGATTCGAAGTGCTGAACCAGATTCGCCGAGCTCGCGACCTCCACACCTAGTCCGCGCACCAGTTCGACGGTTCCCGCGTCCACCATCGCGACATAGGGAACGGCGCAGTCCGGCGAGTACTGCATCGCGATGCGCCGGGCGCCGCCCAGCAGTTCTCTAAGCCCGTCCACCAGCGTGCTCCAACCC
The DNA here is from genome assembly GCA_009697505.1 of Bryobacterales bacterium. GTDB lineage: Bacteria > Acidobacteriota > Terriglobia > Bryobacterales > Bryobacteraceae > Palsa-187. The sequence goes on along the minus strand of SHUD01000048.1, from coordinate 16,995 downwards.
GCATACAGCGACTTCCGCCCCGGCAGCGGCGACAGCGTCTCCGCTTCGATTTTATGCGCCAGCCCACGCGGCTCACCCTGCGCCGGGACGAAATAGAACCAGCGCCGCGTCACCATCGAACCGGGAGTGAATTGGAGGACTCTGTAGGCCAGCGGGTCCCGGCGATGATGATCGAAAAACAACCATCCGTCGAGTCCCTCCGCGCGCAAGGCGGCCTGTATTTCTTCGAGTCGCATGTACCCTTACGCCAGTGTACTGGGTTCAAATCCCGCTGCGAAAACTGCGCCGCAAGCCGCCGGAGAGGGGCAACTCGTAACCGATCAAACAGAATTGGTCCAACGCGAACAGCACCACGCTCTCAAACCGTTTTCCGCTGGCCGCGCGCGCTTCTTTGAGCCATGCTGTCGTCGCGTCCCCGATTCCCACCAGATGCGCGCGTTGCCCGGCGCCGAATCCCAGGTCTGTTCCGAATTCCAGCGTCTCCCAGCATTTGTCCAGGTTGCGCCCCAGTGTGAACCCGAATGACTCCGTCTTCAGGCATGTCAGCGCAGACGGAGTCCACGCCGCCGCGGGGTAATTCACCGCTCGGTTGAACGCCGTTTGATTTACATCCGTCGGATACAACACTTCAAACCGGCAGCCGGGATAGCTGGCCCGCACGTAGTTCATGATCGCCGTGGTGAAATTCCCGATGACCGTGGGCAGGTACGCCACTTCGTCCGGGTAGTTCGCCGGATCCACCGTGTGCTGCGAGATGACCGCCATCGGGTGGCTGTACTGAGCTTCAAACTCGCTTTGATTCCAGGCATCGTAGAAGGGCATGCCCGAATAGTTCGTTCCCAATCCGTCGTAAGCGAAGTACCACCACTGCACTTCGCCGAATTGCAGATACGGAGTCAGCCCCGCCGCCGCCTGGAGACCGGCCATCTCGGCATACACTTGTTCCCAAAAGGCAAGGCTCACCGGGGAAAAGTTCGTCTGTATGGCAGGCGTCGGTAACACGATGGGATCGCCCGCCGGACCAAATTGTGCCAGACCCGCGTCTGCCGACGGATCGCCATGCTGTAATTCCATGCTGAACGCCGCGGCCACATCAATGCCGTAGCTTCCGAGAGCCGTGTAGTACGCAGTGCTCCAGTCTCTGACCGCTCGATTGAGACGCGGAACGGCACTAAGATCCGTACGCCACGCTCCATCGGTTCCGCCACTGAACCCGGAGACCGCCGCCGTGAACCCGCTGCCCGACGCGGACTACCTCAGCCTCGGCCGCACCCTTCGCCCCTCGCCGCAGTTTGACGCGCTGCCCCCGGAAATCCGTGAAGTTGGCCCTTCTTACCGCGCCGCAAACCCCAATGGCACCGAACGCTGGGTCGAGTTGGAGCGCATCAGCCGCGCTCCCGGCGAGCGCGTCCCTCCCCAGCCCCTCCGCAACCGGATCACATTCACGATGCTGGAAAAGATCACAGTCCCCACGTTCCTGCTCACCGGAGGCGCCGATCTCTACGCCCCTCCTCCGTTGCTCAAGCGCTTCACCGCCAGGATCAAAGGCTCCCGTTCGGCCATCGTCCCAGAAGCCGGCCATTCCTCGTATTGGGAGGATCCCGCCCTCTTCAACCGCCTCGTGCTGGAGTTCATCCGCGAACATTAATCGCGGCGAAACCTGCCGGAACCCGATATACTGGTCAAGCCAAAAGGAGACACCATGCGCGCCATGAAGATTGGATTATGCGGATTCGGAATCGCGGCCCTGTGCGGTATCGTTGCATTCGGCCAAGGCGAGGCGGTTCATAAGCCTGGGCCGACGGACAAGATCATGGTGATTACTTCAGCGGAAGTAGACGCGAGCGCGCAACAACTGGCCGCCACGAAGAAAGCCACCAACCAGTTCGTTCACGAGGACAAATATAACTTCGAGGTGCGCCGCCTCGTTGGCCGCCAGCCCATCCTGATGCACGTCCGCAAGAGCGACTTCATGGTCATCCGCGAAGGCGAAGGCACATATCAATATGGCGGCGAACTCATCGATCCCAAGCCGGGCGGCGGTGGAGATGAGGGTGATAAGCACGCCGACTCCGTGCGCGGCGCCATGACCCGGGTCCTAAAGCCCGGCGACGTGATCTTCGTCCCCGCCGGCCTGCCTCACGGCTTCATCGAGATCAAAGACCACATCACCTTTGTGATGACCCGCTACGACACGAAGTAGAGAAGCCCTACCCTACTTTCGCCTTACGCATCACCGGCTCCGCGTGATCTTTGATCCGCTTCGCCACTTCGTAGGGATCGCCCTCCTGGAATTCCTTCGCGAATAGCTCCACCGACAACGGACCCGCATAGCCCTTGTCCGCCAGTTTCCTCAGGATGTAGTTCAGCGGAGCGATCCCCTCGCCCGGAACCAGCCGCGTCGTGTTGTCCAGCAACTCGCGTGGAATATCCGGCACGTCCTGGAAATGCACGTGTCCCAGTTCGCCCACCTTCAGCAAATCCAGGTCTTCCAGCTTACTCAGCCCCGAATAGAAGTGGTAGAAGTCCAGCATCGGTTTCACGTTCGGATGCGCCGCGGCGCGCGTCAGTTTCAATAGCGTGGTCAACGTGGAAATATACGTCGAGCTCCGCGTGAACTCAATCAGCGCCGTCATCTGGTACTGTTTGGCGATCTCGCCCGCCTCCCGCATGCACTCGGGACCCTCTTTGTAATCGTCCGCCTTAATCTTCATCGCGGTGTTCGCCGACGTGTAAATATTCTTTACGCCGAACGGAGCGAACTGCTCGCAGCGCTTCTTCCACATCTCCAGCGCCGCCTTCCGCGTCGGATTCGGATTCCAGAAATCCGCCAGCCCCGGCGTGCAGGACACCGGCCGCAATCCCAAGTCACTCACCAGGCGCCGCGCGGCCTCCAGGCTGTCGGTCTTGATGAACCCATCAAGCGCCGCCGCTGTCAATTCAACGTCTTTGATGCCCGCCTTCGCCCAACCTTCCAGCGACTTGCGAAAACCCGCGGCCGCCGACGTGTTCTGGTGGATACACAGCGTCATCTTCCCGGAAGCCGCCTCCGCCCGCGGCAGGGCCTGTAACAGAGGAGCCATCAACATCAGTCTGCGAGTAAGCATACTCTCCACTATATTCCGATCCGCCGGCGGCGTGGCGCGCACACTCCTGCGTGCCTGGCGGCACTCCTGCCGCCGTATTTCCACCTTACTCCGGGTACGCCCGTTATACTTTGGTTTGTGAGCGAGCGTAGCCAAAGAATTTGGGCCTACATCGGCGTCCTGAGCGGCTGCTTCGTCATCGCAACTCTCGCCGGCTGGACCCCGCTCGCCGCGCGCATCGATCACTACGCCTATGACCTCATAACGGTCATGACACCTGCCGCGCATCACGCCGAAGATTCCGTCGTCGTCGCCATCGACGAGGAAACCCTCCGCCAGCGCGGCGGAATGCGTAAGATCCGAACGATTCTCACGGAAACTCTGGAACAAATCTCCGCGGCCCAACCCAAAGCCGTCGCCGTGGACGTAATCCTCGCCGACCAGGGCGCTGGCGCAACCGACGAAGCCGAGGACGCACGCCTGGAAGCCGCTCTGCGCGATACCAAGAACCTGATTCTGAGCTGCGATCTCGTGCCCTCCGGCTGGGAAGATCCGCTTCCGCGTTTTGCCAGCGCGGCCGCCGCCATCGGTCACGCCCATTCCGAAGTCGATCGTCTTGATGGCGTCAGTCGGGCATTATCGCTCGAAGAAACTACCGCTCATCAGCGCCGCTGGGCACTGGCTCTCGAGGCCTTCCGCATCGCTCGCGGCCAGCCCATCACCGAATCCCCCGAAGACCTGCAAGTCGGCGAAACCATCATTCCCGCCCCGCGCGGCGCCAGCGGCCGCCCCATGCTCATCCGCTATCTGCCCACCGGTATCCCCACGGTATCGGCCATTCACATCGCTGAGAATTCACTTGCGATGAAAGACAAGACCGTGTTTCTCGGAGTCACCGCGCTGTCCGCCGCCCGCGACCGCCTGCTCAATCCCTACGGAGTCAACATCGCCGGAGTGGAAGTCCACGCCCACGCCTTTGAAACCATGGTGCACGGAAACTTCCTCGGCAGCGCCGGAAACTTGTCACCGCTAGGGTTGTCGATCCTCTTCACCATCGCCGTCGGCCTGGCGTTCGCTTTCTTATCCGGTTGGATGGCATACGCCGCCGCGCTCGCCATCATCGTCGCCGCCATGACTGCCCCCATCTATTTTTTCCGCCAGGGCTTGGTATTTCCGCTGTTCGGCCCAGCCTTTGCCGCCTGGCTCTCCTCCGCCGGAGCCGCGACCTATCAGCACTTCTTCGTGCGCCGCCAGCTCCGCCGTAGCGAGTCCGAAAAATCGCGTTACCAACAAGCCATTCATTGGGCCGCGCACGAAATGCGCACTCCGCTCACCGCCATCCAGGGTTCCAGCGAGATCATGACCAATTACTCGCTGCCGGAGGCCAAGCAAAAGCAATTGAGCGAGATGATCAACTCCGAATCCAAGCGCCTGGCACGCCTGATTCAGACTTTCCTCGACGTCGAACGCCTCGCCGAAGGCCACATGGAACTGAAGCGCGAAGTGTTCCCGGCCGTTGACGTTGTCAACACCTGCCTCCAGCGCGTCGAACCCCTTGCCGTTCGCAAGAAAATCGGCATCTCGCTCGACACTCCCGTGGAAGGCGCTCTCACCGGAGATCGCGAGCTGATGGAATACGCCTTCTACAACCTGCTCACCAACGCCGTAAAGTACTCGCCTGCCGATACGCACGTGTCAGTCACTGCTGACACCAGTGGCGGCGAATTGCGGCTCGCTGTCCGCGATCAAGGCATCGGCATGGACGCCAAGGAACTCAAAAACATCTTCCGTAAGTTCTACCGCACCCAGCGCGCCGAACAATCCGGAGAAATCGGCACCGGCATCGGCCTCTCCATCGTCGAGCAGATTGTCACCCACCATGGCGGCCGCATGGAAGTCTCGAGCGAACCCGGAAAAGGCTCGTGCTTTACCATGATATTGAAGGTAAAGATCCAGAGGAATATCGTTGCGGAAACTATTGATCGTTGAAGACGACGCCGCGGTTCGCAACACCATGCTGACCGTGCTCGAACTCGAAGGCTACGCTCCGGAAGCCGTGGCCTCCACGCGCGAGGCCATCGACCGCCTTGCTGTCGAATTCTACCCGATCGTCATTTCCGACATCTACCTCGACGAACGCACCGGCATAGACGTCCTGCACGCCGCCCGCCAGAGCAACCCCGATTGCGCCGTAATCTTGATGACCGGCCGCGGCAGCATGGAAACGGTCATGGCCGCCACCGAGGGCGGCGCCTTTGAATATCTCGCCAAGCCGTTTGAGATGTCCCACATGATCGACACCATCCGGCGCGCCGAAAAGTCTCTTATTGGCTCTGCGGACGAAGACGAAGCCGCCGCGATCGAAGACCTGCCCGATACCGAGACGATCGGCAGTTCGCCGCGTATGATCGAGATCTACAAGACTCTCTCCCGCGTGGCCCCCACCGACGCCACCGTATTAATTGAGGGAGAAACGGGAACCGGTAAAGAGCTGATCGCGCGCATGATTCACCGCCACAGCAAACGCGTACAGCAGCCCTTCGTCCCCGTCGATTGTGGAGCCATCGCGCCTTCCCTGCTCGAAAGCGAACTGTTCGGCACGCTCAAAGGCGCTTACACCGGCGCCGACCGCGACCGCATGGGCGTTTTCGAAGCCGCCCACGGCGGCACCGTCTTTCTCGATGAAGTTGGCGATATCGACCACGGCTTCCAGCTCAAACTGCTGCGTTTCATGCAGGAACGTGAAATTCGCCCCCTGGGTTCGGCACGCTCCAAGAAGGTCGACGTGCGCGTGATCGCCGCCACCAACAAAGACCTTCAGAAGCTGGTCGAGGAAGGTAAATTCCGCGAAGATCTCTGGTACCGCCTGAACGTCGTCCGCTTGACCATCCCGCCTTTGTGTGAGCGCGCGACGGACATCCCCCTGCTGGCTCACTATTTCTTGAAGCGCTACAATGAGCGCTACAACCTGGGCACGAAATTGACCGAAAGCGGCCTCAAGATCATGGAAGACTACGGCTGGCCCGGCAACATCCGCCAGTTGCAGCACATGATGGAACGCCTCACGATCCTGGCTCCCGCCGGGCGCATTGATGCCGTCGCGGTCCAAGACGCCATCGAACAGATGGACTCGCGCGATCACGGCAGCGAATCGCTCGCTGACACCGAACTGGAGCAGATCCGCCGCGTCCTCACCGCCACCAACGGCAATAAGAGCCGCGCGGCGAAGATCCTGGGCATCGAGCGCAAAACTCTCTACCGCAAACTGGAACGGATGGGTCTATGAAGATAGAACGGCTCTTGCTCTTGATCCTTACCACGCAAATCCCCGCTCTCTCACAACCCAAAGTCATGACCTGGATTGTCGAGGGCGTGAAGCGCGAAGCCATCGTTTACGCGCCGCTCTCGAAATCGTCCCGCGCGCCGGTCCCCGTCGTGCTTGCGTTCCACGGCCACGGCGACACCGCCGATAACTATCAGGGCGTCGGCATACACGAAAATTGGGCGCAGGCCGTCGTGGTGTATCCCAAAGGACTGGACAGTGCGCGTGACGGCGCTCCCGGCTGGCAGGTGGAAAAGGGCAAGGATGGAGACCGCGACCTGAAGCTCGTCGACCAGATGCTCGCCGCCCTGCGTAAGCAATTTTCCGTGGACGATTCGCGCATTTACGCGACTGGTTTTTCCAACGGCGCCAACTTCACCTACCTTTTATGGGCGGAGCGGCCCCGTGTCTTTGCCGCGTACGCGCCCGTCGCCGCCCGCATCCTGCCCTCCGTGCACCTGACCGAGCCCAAGCCGGTGCTGCATGTCGGTGGAACCGCGGACCGCCAGATCTTGTTTGCCGACCAGAGGGAAGCCATCGAAGCCGCCAAGCGAGCCAACGGCGCCGCCGGAAAGGGCTCCGCGTGCGGACCGCATTGCACCCTATACGAATCGAGCACCGGCGCGCCCGTCATGACCGTCATCCACCCAGGCGGCCACACCTATCCTCAAGACACTTCCCGGAGCATCGTGGAGTTCTTCAAGAAACACAGTCTGGCGGCCCCGTCTCGCTGAGCCATTTCCATGCAATGGCACCGGGCCGCCGCCTTGGTTTCGCTGCTCCCCCTGCTGGTCTACTGGCGCAATTTTCAACACCTCTTCTTTTTCCACGATGACTGGGAGCTGCTGGACGGCTGCTCCACGCAGACGCTTCCGCAATGGCTCGCCCAGCCCTTCCTCGGGGAAGGTATCCTCCCGCTCTTTAAACTTCTTTGGATTACAGCCGTGCAGTGGCTCGGCGGCAGTTACCTGGCCCTGATCGTGCTGCTCTGGCTGACCCACTGGCTGCTTGCAATCTTGCTCGGCCTCCTCCTGAGCCGCATGGGCGTATCCATCAAAGCTGCCGTATTCGCTGTCCTGATGTTCGGACTTTCCTGGACCAACCTCGAAACCCCGAGCTGGTCCATGCAGTGGAGCGCCCAACTGGGCCTGCTGTTCTTCTTCTCCGCATGGCAACTGCTCCTGAGCATCCTGGGAAAAAGCGCCAACCCTCCAGCCCTGACGGCGCTCTACGCATTTTGCCTTCTGGCCGGCGGCTTGTGCTTGTCGCGAAGCATTACCGCCGGGGCCGTCTTGGCCGTTTTCATTCTGCTCGCCGGAACCAGCCGGAGGCATTGGATCCTCTGCGCGATTTCCCTGCTTCCCAGCGCGTTCCTATCCGCGTTGATGTGGCTGTTTGTTCCGCACCCTGATGCTCAACTCTGGTCCGCCGTTTCTTACGCCACGCACTACTTTTTGCTGAACCCTCTGTACCTGCTGATTTCGTTCCCGGGGCGAATCGTCGACACGCGCGCTCTGCTCCTGTTCGGCATTGCAAAAGTGCTCTTCCTGGCATGGACGATTTTCAGAGCCAACCGAAAATCTGTTCCGCTGTTACTGACACTGTTGGCATTCGACTTGATGACCGCGGTGACCCTCGGTTATGCCCGCTCCTGCATGGGCGTCCCGACAACCATCAGTGCCCGCTATCAGTACGACTCTTTGCTCTGCTTTGCGCCGCTGGCCGGCCAGGTCTTCGCTGGTTTTCGCAGGGAGTTACAGGTGGCAGTCCTGCTGGCCTCCCTGGTCCTGTTCGCATACCCCTGGCGGACGCACCTGCCACTCTGGGCCAAGCTGCGGGGCGCGGACCTCCGGATCGCGCTCGAACAGAAGGCGGATGGCGAGCGGTTCGACCCTTCTTCGCTAACCGCCGGGCGCGCCCGCGAACTCATCCGCCAGTACCACTTGCACTGAGTTAGTTCACGGAAGCACGACAATCGACTGGCGCGGGAACGCGAACTTCCGGCCCAGCTCATCGATCACATCCACCTGGAAGATGTACTCACCGGGCTGCACGCGCGCCAACGGAATCTGAAAACTGAATGGCATCACTCCGGGCCGGTTCGTCGCTAGCTTGGTGGCGCGCACTGGTTCCGAGGAAATCACCTTGCGCGCCCCCTGGATCAACTCGACAGCAGCAAGCACGTTCGGCGCTTTCTGGTCCGGGTCAATACTGGGATCGTAGACCTCAAAGTACACGTGCAGCATCTGGTCCTTGCGGAACACCCGCGTGATGCTGGGCACCACTTTCTGCCCGTCCTGCACCAGCGGATGATTGGCCAGCAGCTTCTTGTTGTTGTCGGCGGCGCCCACCGCGGCGCTGACCGCTTCCTTCTGGCTGCTCAGAATCACGGAACTGACGCGCAGATTCTTTCCCGCGTTCAAATCAGGAACGGTGAACTTGGTCTCAAACGTGCCCATTTTCCCGGTCTGGTCCTCACGCGCGAGGAAAATCAAGCTATACGCGCCGGGCCCCACCGTAAGGCCAGTGTCATATTGCAGATGCCGGCTATCCATCCGCGCTGCGTCAGCCTCGCTCAGCTTTACCGTGATCTGATCGCGGACTCCACTGATCAGCCGGCCGCTCGCATCCCGCACCTGGCCGATGAAATCGAGATCGGTGGTCTGCCGCGTGCCCTTCTTCGCGAGGCCCACGGCGGACCCGGGAATCTTGACGGAAATCGGAACAAAGTAGCGGTCTTTGGCGACGCGGAAGTAATCCACCTCCAGCGCCAGCGCCTCTTCCAATTGGCGCTCCTTATCATCGGCGGTGAATTTCGCGAAGGTCTTCCCGGCGAAGTATCCTTTGCGGTAATCGAGCTTCGCTTGCGCGTTGCCCGGGAGTTTGATCGATAGCCGCCGGTACTTGCCGTCTTCCGCCGTATTCGCCGGATAGTAGCCGATGGTGTAATAGCTACGAATGTCTTCCTGCGCCTGGCGAATCCCCAGTGTCAGATCGTTGGAATCGAGCAGTGCCTTGCCGCCGGTATCGGCCGCCAAAGTGTGCAGCGTCTCCTGCGAGTCGTTCATACTGCTCCGGCGGCTATTCTGGCTGCTGCCGGTCAAAATGCCGGTGCCCCTGGGAGACGCAACACTGGCGTCTCCACCGGGAGCGAAAGCCACCAGTCCGCACGCGTCCACCGGATAGAAGGACACATTGGCGCGCACCGCCGCGTTGACCGTCGCCTTAAGCTGGGACTGGTTCTCGACACCGGTCTTCTCCACGCCGCTCGCAAAATAAATCAACGCCTTCTTTTCCGGATAGACCCCGAGCTTGCGCGCCGCGTCTTCAAGCGCGGTCAGCTTGCGGTCTGTATTGAAGATATTGAACTCCGTCTGATCGGCGGCGAATCCGCCGCTGTCATCGCCTTCGTCGGCAGCCGTCGCGGCCATCCCCGCCAGATCGCTCGCATCTCCCAGGGTTAGGCGGCGCAGGGTCGCGATCAGGAGGTCGCGGTCATCCGTGAATTCCTGCACCACGCGGAACTTGGTGCCGAACGTCATGACGGAGACCACATCGGCGGCGGTCATCTGCGTCTGGATAAACTTGATCGCTGCCTCCCGCGCCAGCGCTTGCTCCAACTCCTGCATCGAGGACATGTCGAAGAACAGCCCAATGAGCCGCCGGTCGGGAAAGCGCTTGGACCCGCCCGGCGCCGGCGTCGTAACCGAAGTTCCCGCCGCAACACTCACCGCCCGTTCCTCAATTGTTTGCGGCCGTTGCGCGAACGGCATCGGCGCCAGCGGCTCCGAACTCAACTGCTGCAAATCGAACACCGTGATCTTCTGCGCGACTCCGTCCTCCAGCAACTGGAAGTCTTCTTTCTTCAGTGTCGTGATGGGCCGCCCGGCGTTGCCATACTGACCCGGGGGCGGCGTGGTAAACGCCAGCAGGTTGAAAAACCCCGAGCCTGAGTCCACGGGCAATCCCGTTGCCTGTGCCCGCCCGCTGCCAATCGTGCCAGTCCCCGCGATATCGGACTGATTTCCCAGCACGCGCGCCGTCAGCGGCGTGCCGGCCTGCACCGTAACGCCCCCGCTCAAGGTCCAGTCCTTAAGCGCGGCGCTGAGCACGTCGTGGCCGGCCAGCAGGCCATTAGAACCGTTGATGGGCGGCATGACGATGTAGTTCATGGTGAACGCATGCCGGCGATTAAAGCTGGAAAGGCCGCGTTCCGCCGCCAAATTGTAAAAGTTCTGCGCGACCGCATTTCCGGCGCCGCCCAGCGTGGAAGAATTGTCGATCGACTTTGCAAACGTGTATTGCAGATTGAACGATACGCCCCGCCGGAAGCGGCGGTTCAAGCGCGTCTGCAAAGCATGATAAATCGAGTTGCCGGCCGGCGTGTCGTAGATAAAGCCCGTCGCGTTACCGATCGCCAGACGATCCTGCGCGGTCAGCAGCGAACCCGGCGCGGCCTGATTCGGCATCTGCTGAATATCCAGACGCGTGCCCTTCGTGCCCAGGTAGTTGATCTCGCCCACCAGCGCCGCAGGCAATTCCCACTGGATGCCGGCGTTCCAGGTCTGCGCGTACATCGTTTGATAGTTCGGATTCACGGCAAACGTGTTGGTGATGGTCTTACCGTTGGGAGTGACCGTCAACCCGGTCTCCAGCGTGAGCGGATTCGCAGCCGTCGTATTGACCGTCGTCGATTGCGCAAACGGCGGCTGCGCGGCCAGCCGCGACATGAACTGGTTGTAGATTCCGGGATTGTAGTAGATGCCGTATCCGATGCGTACTACGCGGTTCTTGCGCGTCCACGGCTTCCAGGCCAGCGCCGTGCGCGGCGCTAAGTTGTTGCGGTCCGGCCGCATCAAGCCGCTCGGGAAAGCCCCGCTGTAGAGGCCCGGCTGCGCGGGCGTCACCACCGAAACCGCGCTGAAATTGGGCGCGATGTCCAGATTGGCGATGCGTCCGTGCTTTTCGCGCCACGGCGCGAAGTACTCATAGCGCAACCCCAGATTCAACGTGAGGTTCGGCAGCACCCGGAAATCGTCCTGCCCGAAGACGTAGTAAGAATTGCTGCGGAAATAGGTATTGGAACCGCCGTAGCGAATGGAATTCGTCTGCGGCAACCCCAACAGAAAGTCCGCGAAATCCAGGCCCGTGCCCGCTACGGGTTGTCCATTGGCGTTGATCTGACTGGTCGCCAATCCCGTGAAGGTAAAGGTGCCGCGCCCGTTGGCATCCGTGAAAGTGTTGTTGAAACTCCGCGTGTAGCCGCCGCCGAGCATCCAGTTGTGCTGGCCCCGCCGGATGGCGAAAGTATCCGCGAAACCCAGGCTATACACGGCATTTTGCGACGGACTGCCATCCACCATGCCGGCAAAATTCGTGAAGTTCAGATTGGGAGGCCCGAAGTTCATCGGATTCGACGAAGTTCCTCGAATGCCCAGTAGCGCGGCCACATTGGGTCCGTTGGCAAAAAACGGATCGCTCACGCCCGTATTGCGATTGAACGTGCCCGTCAGGTTTTGAAACCTACCGGCTCCGAAATTGTGCCGGTAGTTCACATTCGCGTTCACACCGTGTCCGCTGGATGAGTCGACGAAGCCGAAGTTCTGCACGTTTTCGGAATCGCGAGTCTGCGCATTGACGCCCAGGCTCAGTTGATCGCGCCGCGACAGAGTCTGCATGATGCGCGCGTTAAAACTCTGGCTGTTGTTGGGAGCCTTGGTCACCAGACGGTAGTTGTTCACGAATCCCGGCTGATTGGGCAGCGGGATGTAGTAGCGATCCAGCAGTCCCCGTGCAATCGGATCCATCCGCGCGATCCGGTTGCCGGGGAACGGCAAGCGCGTCTCCGGATCGTAAATCACCGCGCCGCTTCCCGAAAAATCACCCGCGCGTTGCGCCAGCGTCGGCACGGTGCTGGTCAGAGTGGTCCCGTTCCGCATCAGGCTGCCGCTGTAATTGATCATGAAGAACGTATTTTCCGCGCGGAACAATTTGGGAATTTGCAGCGGTCCTCCCAAAACGAAGCCGAAGCGGTTCTACGCATACGCGGCCTTGGTATTGGCCTGCCCGTTCAGCGAAAAGGGCGCGGCGTCGAACACGGAGTCGCGCAGCGAGTAATACACGGAGCCGCGAATCTGCCTGCGCGCGCCATTGCGCCGGTTGCCGATCAATCCGCCACTACCCGCGGAACCTCCCGGACCGCGCCCGCCCGGACCGCGTCCTGGTCCGAACCTGCCGCCCGGACCTCCGCCGCCGCCGAAACCGCCGCCACCAGGTCCTCCGCGGCCAGCAAAGCCACCGCCTCCCGGTCCACCAACTCCGGGTCCGCCGCCAAAGACGACAGGGCCTCCTCCCGCGCTACCAGGCCCGCCCGCGGGCGCACCCTCTTGGCCCGGAACACCCGCTGTGCCTCCTTGCGCGGCGCTGGGACCGCCCGGTCCGCCAAAACCTCCATAAACGATCGTCGGAGCGAAGTCCGCTGCTTGCGTCTGCAGACCGGTGCTGAGGCTGCCGTTCACCAGGAAAGACTCGTTCGCACCGCCCGCATTGGCCTGCTGCAACGCACTGACGTCGGCGGGCGCCGCACCAGCGGCTTCGGGCTGCCCACCTGGCGCGGGCCCTCCGCTTGCGGCGCTCGGACCGGACACGGAAAGTTCACCTCGATCACCGCCATTCGCGATCGCTGTCCGGGAGCCAAGTCCTCCGCGCGCTCCGAACGCCGTTCTGGACGTGCCGATTTCCAAAGTGAAATCGAGCTTGACCGGATTCGCTCCGATCTGCACCTCACGGTGCCCTTGCGCAAAGCCGAACATGGAAACGTCGATAGTCCAGGCGCCCGCCGGCATCTTATCGAGCTTAAACTCTCCGTTGGCGTCGGTAAGCGCGGAAAGCACGCGGTCACCCTGCTCCGCGCGCACCACGGCGCCCGGAACCGGCTGCCCTTGCGATTTCACGCTACCTGTTTGCGCCCACGCCAGAGAGCCCGAAACAAAAAGGGCCACCAGCACTGGCAAAGTCAGGTTAAGTTCTTTGAAACGACCCATGTACACTCATCTGATGTTCGGCAGATACCTAGAGGTTACATTAGCGGGTGCAACAATAAGGTGAGCATGAAGTGGACTCTGGCGGAAACCGCAACCGCGGACGTTGTGGCGCTGGCCGCTGCCTTGAAAATCCGGCCGGCCACCGCCAAAGTATTGTGCGCGCGCGGCTTAAGCGAACCCGCGGCCGCCCGGCGCTTCCTCAACCCTTCGCCCGCCGACCTCCACGACCCGTTCCTGTTGAAAGACATGCGGGCCGCGACGGCGCGCCTGGCACGAGCCCTCGAGCAGCAGGAACACATTCTTCTCTACGGCGACTATGACGTCGACGGAACCAGCGCGTTGGTGGTATTAAAAAAGACGCTTGATCTCGCCGGGGGGATTACCACCTGCCACGTCCCACACCGGATTCGCGACGGCTACGGAATGAAAAATGATGCGGTGGAGGACGCCGCCGCGCTGGGCGTCAAACTCATCGTCAGCGTCGATACCGGAATCCGTGCTAACCAAGTCGTCCAGCACGCAGCCGGATTGGGGATCGACGTGATCGTCACCGATCATCACTTGCCCGAAGCCGATCTGCCGCCCGCCGTGGCTGTGCTGAATCCCAACCGGCCGGATTGCGCCTATCCGGAGAAAAACTTATGTGGCGCGGGCGTGGCTTTGAAACTCGCCGACGCTCTGCTAGCTACTCTCGGATGGGAACAGCCGCGGCGCGAGCGCCTCGTCGATTCGCTATTGAAACTCGTCGCCATCGCCACCGTCGCTGACGTGGTGCCTCTCATCGGAGAAAATCGCGTCATCGTGAAACGCGGTTTGGACGGCTTGCGCAGTGTCGCCAATCCTGGGCTACGCGCATTGTTGGATGTCGCCGGAATTGAGAATGGCTCCGCACCGAGCGCCCGCCAGGTCGCCTTCCAGATCGCTCCCCGCATCAATGCCGCCGGACGCATGGCCAGCGCCAGCGACATCGTGGACCTGTTCACAACCAATGACGCCGCCCGCGCCCGTTCCCTCGCCGCGCAACTCGACGAACTCAACCAGGACCGGCGCGAAACCGAAGACGGCATTCGTCAGGCCATTCTCGAACAGTGTCTGGCGCATCCGGTCACCGATGACGATGCCGCGCTGGTGTTCGCCGGCGAAGGCTGGCATCGCGGAGTGGTCGGCATCGTCGCCAGCCGCGTCGTGGAGCGTTTCCATCGCCCCGCGTTCGTGCTGGGTCTCGACAACGGCGTGGCGCACGGCTCCGGGCGCAGCATCCGCGTGTTTCACTTGCTCGATGCCCTGGAGTCCATGCCCGAGTTGTTTTCCAAATTCGGCGGACACCGGCAGGCCGCCGGAGTCACCATGGAAGCCGCGCGCGTGGAAGAATTCCGCGAACGTTTCCGCGCCTACGCGGCAACGCGGCTCACTGCCGCCGATTTCGAGCCTGAAATCGAGATCGACGCCGAAATCGGATTTGACGAAATCACCGGCGACGCCGTGGCGGAGCTGTTGAACCTGGCTCCCTTCGGATTCGGGAATCCGCTGCCGACGTTCGTGTTACGCGGAACCGAAGTCGCCGCGCCGCCCGATATCAAGAGTGACAAACACCTGTTCCTGCGCCTGAAGTCCGGCAGCCGCCAGCTGCGCGCCAAGGCCTGGAATCTCGCCGAGCGCGCCAATGAGTTCGCACCGGGAACACGCCTCGATATCGTCTTCCAGTTTGAAGACGACGCGTATTCGGCCGCGCGTGGGTACGCTCCCTGGCAGGCGATCGTGAAAGATGTAAGAAGATCCGTCTGATGCATCCGGAGCGCCTGGCTGCTGCTCGTGAAATGTACGAGCGGCTCTTGAGCCAGGGCCACGACGCCCTCCTCGATGATCGCGATGCCCGCCCGGGGGTGAAATTCAAAGACGCCGACCTGATCGGAATCCCCTATCGCATTAACGTGGGCAAGAAGCTCGCCGAAGGCTGGGTTGAAGTCGTCGAGCGCCGTTCCCGCCAATCCACGGACGTTCCCATGCAAGACATCAATATTCCACGCTGACCAGAAACAACCCGCGCGCGGGAACCGTGGGGCCAACGGGAATCCCGCAGCCGGGCTGCAAGCGCCGCTCGATATCGCCGCGATCGATGTTTCCCTTTCCGGCTTCGAGGAGCACACCCACCATATTGCGAACCATGTGTTTTAGAAATCCGCTGCCCGTCACCCGATAGATCAGCACATCACCCTCCCGGCACGCACTCGAAGAATAGATTCGACGGATCTTGGAATGGCCCAATGGGTCTTTTCCATCGGAAGCAGCGAAGGCGGAAAAATCATGCTCGCCTTCAAACCGCGGGGCAAGTTCAAACATCCGCTCCTCGTCAATCGGGTAAGGATACGAATACACGTAGCGCCGCACAAACGGGGGACAAATCTCGCTGCGATGGAAGCGAAATTCATATGTCTTGGCCTGGGCTTGAAATCGCGGATGGAAATCCAGAGCCGCTTCGGCCGCCTCCAGCACGCGGATGTCGTGCGGCAACAAACGGTTCATCGCCTTGTAGAGATTGGCAAGCGGGATCGGATTCGCCAGATCGAAGGCCGCCACTTGCGCCAGCGCATGCACGCCCGCATCGGTTCTGCCGGAACCTTTCACCTGCACTCGCGCGCCTTCGATCTCGCCCAGTACCGCTTCCAGAGCGCTCTGAATCGTGGGCAGTCCCGGCTGGACCTGCCACCCGTGGTATTCGGTCCCGTCGTAGCTGACGGTGATCCGTATGCGGCGCATGCGGCGTCTCCGACCCTACGCGGCGGGGCGCGAGCCCGGCTTCACCACTGGAATACCCTGTTCGCATAGCGGACAGAAATCCGGCGGATAAGAGATCACGTCCAGCGTCGCCAGCGCCACCCGCGGCACTCCTAAATCCACTCGGCCCCCGCTGCGGTCGATGATGGAGCCGGCCCCCAACACTCTCGCTCCGGCGGCGGCGGTGACATCGATCACTTCGCGCGTGGTGCCGCCCGTAGTGACCACATCCTCAATGACCAGCGCGGCTTCCCCAGGATTTATGGAAAACCCGCGCCGGAAAGTCATCTTGCCGGAGGAGTCGCGCTCGGTAAAAATAAATCGCGCGCCTTTGGCTCGTGCCACTTCGTGTCCAATGGGCAAGCCGCCGATGGCCGGAGCGACCACGACGTCACAGTCCGGCAGTTGCGCGGCGAGCTCGCGGCCGAAGCGCTCGGCGATCGCTGGATGCTGCAAGACCAAGGCGCACTGAACATACTCGCTCGAATGGAGACCGCTGGTGAGCCGGAAATGGCCCTTCAAATACGCGCCGGTTTCCCGGAACACCTGCATGACGGATGCGGACACGAAATTCACTATAGCAGGCCCTTTGTCGAGGGCGAACGTGCGAAAACAATTAGTGTCGCTAGTATGTGATCTGTCCGGTTGAATTCACACATGAACTGTCCGCTTTGAAAAAGCGGCGGGGGAAGCTAGGGGGTGGACACCCCTCAGCAATACTCCGCGGCGGAAACGGAGCGGATGATGAAACTGCAAGACGTATTACTGA
>SHUD01000047.1 GCA_009697505.1 Bryobacterales bacterium | reverse complement strand
ACTCTTCACTTGTGCCAGTACCGCCGCACGTCTCAACTCCCGTTCGCTCATCGCTGTTCTCCCCAATCCTGCCTCCTTCGGAGATCTTCAGATTAGGGGACACTTCTAATGAACGCTCAAGGGGACATTATCAAAAACGCGCAACAGGCACGCTGCACAGAGCGCTGCACAGCACCACAGGCGCGGGGCACGGGCATTTTCCAATCCAAGAATGATCCTGAGCAAGCGGGCAGATCAGACCGCGCTCCGGCCGTAATTCTGGATTCCAGGCTTCCGATACTCCACGCGTCAACATACGGCGCCTCTTGAGCACCTGCGTGGTCGGTATGCTGACGCACGGCGGCTGGGTGGTGTGCTGGAGTCTTGCGGACGGATTGCGGGATCAGAACCACGAGATGAGAACGGTAGAATCGAGAAGCGCGATTGGATGTATACTGAATGTCGGCAAATGCCCGAAGTCGAATTCCCGGCATTCTCCCGCACCGCACCTTCGCCTAGGAGCCAGAATATGAATCGGTGGTCGAACCAACTTATGCTTGCCGTTGCGGGAGGCACTGTCGTGTGTCTGATCGGGCTCGCATGTGCCGGCCAGGCTGCCGCGCAAGGCCCAGTTGCGGCGGCAAGAACGCAAACCGCGGGAGAGGCATTTAAGAACGTTACCACTAGTACGCTCAAAGGACTCACCGTGAGCGATTTCCTGGGGAGCATGGGCGTCATGTCGGCCGCGCTCGGCTATGACTGCGCAGACTGTCATATCGCCGCCGGAACCGACAAAGTGAACTGGGAATTCGACACTCCAAAAAAGAGGACGGCGCGCAGGATGGTGGAAATGGTCGCCGTGATTAATCGCACGAACTTTGGCGGAGCGCAGATGGTGACCTGTTGGACTTGCCATCATGGCCGCTTCCTGCCCTCGACGACAATCGCTTTGGATACCCTGTACGGCACGCCGAACGACGAAAGGAATGATATTGTCGTGCCAGGTGAGGGACAACCTCCCGCCACGCAAATCCTGGACAAGTATATCGAGGCGCTCGGCGGAGCCCAACGGCTCGCGGGACTCAGGAGCTACATCGCCACCGGAACCAGTCTAGGGTACGAAGGGCTGGGGGGCGGTGGTTCCTTCCAAATCTTTGCGAAGGCTCCGGATCAGCGCACGACGCTCATCGCTTTCAAGGAACACCCGGAGCGTGGAGACAGCACCAGGACCTACAACGGCAGTTCGGGTTGGATCAAATCGCCGCGCGGACTGTTCCCGATATACGAGCTGACGGGAAGTGAGCTGGATGGGGCCCGGCTGGATGCGCAGTTGTCCTTCCCTGGCCAGATCAAGCAGGTCCTCGGCAATTGGCGGGCGGGCGCATTGGACAGCATCGGCGACAAAGAGGTGCAAGTGGTTCAAGGCAGCGGTCCCCGCGGGCTCCTGGCAACGCTCTACTTCGACAAGGAGTCCGGGTTGCTGGTGCGGTTGGTCCGTTATAGCGCTTCCCCGATTGGCCGTGTTCCCACACAGATCGACTATTCCGATTACCGCGACGTGGGCGGTATCAAGTTTCCGTTCAAATACACTTTCACGTGGCTCGACGGGAAGGATTCCTTCCAGTTGACGGACGTGAAAGTAAACGTGCCGATTGACGCAGCAACGTTCGGCAAGCCTTGAATCTTGTCAGGCGGGAAAGCGCTGCGATTTAAGTCATCCGCCAGCGCTCGCAGTGCGCGACGAGTCCGCGGGCCAGGACTGGGATTGGGACATCGGTCCAGTCGCAGGTAATCGATTCGGCGGCCTAGCAAGTGGCGAATGCTGGCGGGAAAACGCACCAGCGCGCCCGCACCGTTGACCGTCGCCAGCGACTCGGAGGCCTACTCAGATGCCATAGCCGCGCAGCCCTATTTCGTGGGACCGCCGTCATCGGCCGCACCCGCGAACACTTTGCGCCCATCGGAGAGCGTGACTTGCCGCGCATTCGCCAACTTCGCACCGTCCTTGGCCAGATACCCCTCAACGACGATGGAATCGCCCGGCTTGAGCGAGTTGCGGGTCCAGCCGCGCCGCATCAGCCCGTTGGGACTGCCCAATTCGAGTTCCCAGTTGGTCGTGGCGCCCTGATCGTTTTTCACATCGACATAGAAGCGGGCGTGTGGGTTCATCCACTCCAACTTGGTGACCGTACCCTTGAGCGTCACGGGTTTGGCGGAGTCGTATTCCGCGGCGAACGAATGATGCGCCAGCAGCGGCACCGCCGCCATCCCGAGCGCCAAGCCAGCCGAAATTGCAAGCAGCTTAATTTTCATGGGTATCTCCTATCGAGTCCTCTGCCAATTTACTCCTAATTTGCACGGAGCGTCAACTCGGGGGGCGGACGCCGGCGTCTTACCCTTCACTTACACACATCCGGTGTTACACAAATCGTCTGACCGCTGGGCGCCGGTACCGGCAGTCCAGCGTCCTTCATCAATTTGCGCAGAAACGCCGCCGTTTCCGGATGCGGAATCGCCGATTGCACGCCCACGCGCACCAGCCCATCCGCGTAATCCACCGGCATCCACCTGCGCCCGGTGAGGAGTCCCGTGAGCGTATCGCGGCTGCCGTTGTCGCCCGCGTCCAGCTTCGCCCCGCGATCCACCAGAAATTGCACGACCCCGTTTCTGCCCTTGTGCGCCGCTCCGTGCAGCGCAGTGCGTCCGTCGCCATCCGCCGCATTCACGTCGATGCCCAGTTCCAGGCACATCTTCACGGCCTCCAGGCTCTCTCCGGGCGACCATTCATAAGTAATGCCTTCCACCCAGCCGATGCCTGCGGCCACCATCAGCGCCGTGGTGTTGTTCCGGGTCGCGATCTTAGCATCGGCGCCCTTGGACAGCAGCAATTTCATGAGCGCCACATCTCCGGATTGAGCGGCGCGCAGAAACGGCGTCGCTCCGTCCTCATTCAACCATTGCATGGTGAAGTTGTTACGAGTTTCCGTGTAGTCCTTGGACCGCGCGTTGGGGTCCGCGCCATGATCGAGCAAGCGCTTGATGAAATCCAGGTGATCCATGTCCGGTTGCGGCACCGGATATTCGCCGCCTTCGATGTTGCGATTGTCGGTGGTCAAATATAGCGCGGTCCAACCCTTATCGGTGGCTTGGTTCGGATTCGCGCTCTGATCCAGCAGGAACGACCCGAGCGTATAATGCCGGTTCTGCGCGGCAATGAGCAGCGGACTCCAGCCGTCCACGCTGGTCTGGTTCACCTGTGCTTTCGCGTCCACTAATAATTGCGCCGCGGCCAGATCGCCTTGCCGCGCGGCAAACAGCAACGCAGTCATCCCGCCCACCTTAGGCGTGGATGGACGCAAGGGATTGGCCGTTCCCCGGGCCCGGGCGGCGGCAGCGCGCTCGATCTGGTTTGCAGCCTGGGTTTCGATCTGCGCGGCTCTCTGTGAGGACGTGGGAGCCACGTTGGGCCGCGCGCCTCTCTGTTCCACCACCGCCGAACGCGCGTTGACGTCGGCGCCGCGTGCAATCAGCAGGCGCACCGCTTCGGGATGTTTCTGTTCCGCGGCCCACATCAAGGCCGTGGTTCCACGCAGAGCCTCGGCGGCGTTCACGTCGGCGCCGGCGTCCAGCAGCGCTTTCATCGCGCTGAGGCTTCCGGCGCGCGCGGCCAACATCAGAGGCGTTTCGCCATTGGGCAGCTTGTCATTTGGATTCGCGCCGCCGCTGGCGCCGCCGGTATTCGCGCCGCCGCCCGCACGCGCCTTGAGCAGCTTTTCGATCATGGCTGCGTTACCGGAGATGGAAGCGAGCGACAGCGGCGTGGCGCCCTCGCGATTCGCGGTTTTGACTTTGGCTCCGGCGCCCAGCAGCAGGTCCACCATCGCGAGATCGTCCCGGTAAACAGCCCAGTGCAACGCGGTGGCTCCGTCGGCTTGCGGGACGTTGACGTCGGCACGCTTCTGAATCAAGGCTCGGAGTGCGCCCGCGTCGCCGCGCATGGCGGCGTCGGCGACGGCGGAATCACTCGCGGCGGCGGCTCGCATGTCCGGCGAAAGCGCGGTTGCCAGCAGGCAAGCTCCCAAGATCAGACGCGTCATAAGTTAAACCAAACCAGTTAAACCAAACCAGCTAAACCAAGCCGGGCAGCACTCCGGTGCTGTCGCCGATCGAATCCTGTTCGATCCCGAAGATACGGAGCAGGCTCAGCAGCAGATTGCCGGTGGTTTGGGTTCGCGAGGGGAAAGCCAGGTGGCGGCCGCCCTTCAATTGCCCGCTTGCTCCACCCAGAAGAATATGCGGCACGTCGTAATGCAGGTGCTGATTCGAATTCCCCATATTGGTGCCGTACAGAATCACCGAATGGTCCAGCAGGTTCCCGTCGCCATCGGGAATCGACTTCAACTTCGCGGCGTAGTAAGCCAGCATCTTCACGTGATATTGGTTGAGCCTGGCATAATCGGCGATGCGTTTGGGATCTTCGGCGTGATGCGATCCGCCGTGGAAGCTCATGGTCGTGCCGCTCTCCGGATACGTGCGGCCCGTCAGGTCGCGCGCGTACAGAAGCGTCGAGACCCGTGTGATGTCGCCCTGGAATGCCAGCGCCTGCAAATCGAATTGCAGTTTTATGTGATCGTCGAATGACTCCGGCACTCCGCTCGGAACCTCCGGCGACGGCACGGCGTTGGATGCTTTGGCGGCGATCTGCAAGCGGCGCTCGATCTCGCGGATATCTTGCAAGTATTCGTCCAGGCGCACACGGTCGCTTGCGCCCACATCCAGCTTGAAACGGCCCATCGTCTTGGTGATGGAATCGAGAATGCTGCGATCCTGTTCGCGGCGCGCGGCACGCTCTTCGACGGTGCTGCCGTCACCGAACAGGCGCTCGAAAATCACCTGCGGGTTGATCTCCATCGGCAGAGGCTTGGTGGGCGTGGCCCAGGAAATCGAGTTCGTATATGCGCAGCTGTAGCCTTCGCCGCAGTTGCTGGAGTTCGCGCCCGGGTCGTCAATGCCGCATTGCAGCGACGGCAGCAGCGTGTCCTGACCGATGCGCTGGGCGATGATCTGATCGATGGTGGTTCCGTCGTAGATGTCGGCACCAGCCGTCTTTTTTGGTTTGTCGGCGCACAAGTACGCGGCGGCCACCCAGTGGTCGGCGCCGCTCACGCCCGGCGGCGGCTCGGCGGATTTCGAATACATTCCGCTGAGAATGACGGTGCGGTCCCGGAAGGGTTCCAACGGACTCACGATTAGAGGAAACTCGAAGCCCGCGCCGGTGGTTTTCGGAACCCAATATCCCGGCGCCATTCCGTGCGGGACGAAGATGCCGGTGAAGCGTGTCTTGGGAACCGCGGCGGTCTTTGCAAGAGGCGTCTGGGCGGGCAACATCGCGTCGAGCAGCGGGAGTGCAAGTGCGACCCCGGCACCGCGCAACATGGTGCGGCGGGACAGGTGTTTTTTTGTCGTGACCGTCATTTCGCCTGCTACTATCGTACCGCCTCCGTACTCACTCCGCTGCTCTCCATTGCCTTCATGCTGCTCTGGAACGGCGGGCTCCGCACAATGTTCAAAATCAGCGATGAAAACCGGTAGTTCTCGCGCTTGGCGTCCCGCGCAATCGATCTGACCACCGGCATGTCGTGATACTCGACGCCGCGCCCCAGCGCGTAGGTCAACAGCTTTTCCGCCACCGTGCGCACGTATTGATCGCTGTAACGCAGCAGCGCGCCGCGCAAGCTTGCTGGACCATCCAGGGGAGTGCCGTCGGAAAGCACGCCGGACGCGTCAATGGGACTGCCTCCATCCAGAGTGCGCCACGCCCCGACGGCGTCGAAATTTTCGAGCGAAAACCCGATCGGGTCCATGATGCGGTGGCAGCCCACGCACGCCGGATTGGCGCGATGTTCTTCCATCATCCGGCGCATGCTGGGTTCACCGCCCAGATTGCCGCCGGTCAAGCCGCCTTCCTTGGGTTTCAGCGCCGGTACGTTAGGAGGCGGATCGGGAGGCGTCACGCCCAAAAACGTTTGCAGGAACCACTTGCCGCGCTGCACAGGTGAGGTTCGTCCCGCCTGCGAAGACACCGTCAGCAGCGCTCCCTTGCCCAGCAGTCCGCGCCGCGCGTCAAACTCTGTGGTGAGCATCACGCGCCGGAAGTTCGATCCATAGATGTTCGGGATTCCATAGTGCCGCGCCAGCCGCTCGTTCACGAAAGTGTAGTCGGCGGTCAGCAGATCCACAATGTTGCGATCTTCACGCATCACGCTGGCAAACAGCATCTCCACTTCGCGCCGGAAAGCTTGGCGCAGATTGTCGTCGAAATCGGGAAATAGCATTGTCACCGGGGCCTGACTCTGCAAGCCGCGCAGGTTGAGCCACTGGCCGGTGAAGTTCGTGACCAGCGCCTGGGAGCGCCCGTCGGCCAGCATGCGGCGCACTTGCTTTTCAAGCACCGCCGGATTCCTGAGTTTGCCCTGTGTCGCTAACCCCAGCAGTTCATCGTCGGGGATGGTGCTCCACAGGAAAAATGACAGCCGCGAAGCCAGTTCCAGATCGCTGATCCACCATGCTTGGCCGGGCGCAAGGTTCGCCGGTTCGCGCTCCTTGCGGAACAGGAACTCGGGGTCGGCCAGAATGCGTTGCAGGGCCGCCTCAATGCCGGTCTCGAAATCTTTCTTGTTGCGGCCTGCCTGGTAGAAGCTCATCAATACTTCCAGATCCTGATCGCCCGAGGGCCGCCGGTGTGCCCGCCGGGCCAGTTGTGCAAGGATCTGGCGCGCACACGCTGTTTCCTGGGACGCCTGCTTCGGTTGGCATACAAAAATGCGCCGCCGGCTCGCTGTATCCCGCGCGCCCTTCGCGTTGAACGGACCCGCGATCCTGACGGTGCCCACGTGCGGGAAAAACGTGAAGCCCGGAATTCCCCCGGTCTCGACGGTGGAGCGCAGGAACTGCCCATTATGATCGTTCACCGGCGCGTAGTTGGTGGCCAGGAACGTCACTCCGATCGCGTGCAGCCCGGCTTTCACTGGAATGCGGAGATCCACGGTTCCCGGCTCGAACACCGAACCCGGCTGGGCCGCCGTCTCTTTATCCCAATCGAAAATTCCGCCGCGTTCGCCGTCCACCAGAATTTCCAGCTTCTCCCCGGCGATGTCGCCGAACGCGCGCCCGGTGCCCATGTTGCCGCGCTTGACGGAGGTTACCTTGAAGGCGTACTCGCCGTCGGCCGGAAATTCGTGGCGGATCAGCATCCCGCCGCGCGTGCCGAAAGGCAGCCCTTCCACGTGATAGTTCTGCGTGCTGTCTTCTGGAACCGCATACACCGTCTGCGTGGATGCCGTCACATCGCCGACCGCCAAACGGCTGATCTTCCCCGCTGCGGACATGTAGCCTTCGAGCAACGCCGGAGAAACACCCAGCGCCCCCGCGATGTTGTCGAAGCCGTGCGTGGAATCGTCAGTGGGCAGGAACTGGGACGCGTCTACTTCCAGCGCCAGCAGATCGCGTATGGCGTTGGCGTATTCGGTGCGGTTCAGCCGATGCAGCCCCGGCGGAGGCAGGCGCTGGGCTATGTTCCGATCGAGTTCGGTTTCAAGCCAACCGGCCAGCGCTTCGCGAGCCGCGGGGTCCAGCTTCGGCGCTCCCGCCGGCGGCATCAGCCCAGCACGCAGCTTGCGGACGGCTTTCTCCCAGGTTTCCGCGTCGGTTGAGACGTGCGAGAGATCGAGCGACTCCAGCACCAGTCCGCCGGTTTTCAGCCGCTGGTTGTGGCAGGTGAAGCAATATTGGGTGAAGGTAGCGCGCGGCGCGGCTGGAGTTTGTCCCGCTGAGGACACGGTCCCCACAGCCATAACCGCCATTGCAAAGAACACGCGGCCTAGCATTCCAGTAATCCTCGCCCTGTTTGCGGTCAACGGACCTCGCCGTCTGTTGTTATAACATAAGTGCCTCATTCCGGAGGCTCACTCAGCGACCAAATCAGAAAGAACTAACATGGGGATAATGCGCAGATCGTAGTTAAGATGAATGCGGATTAGTTTAGTTCACGGAGGGCCTTTGATGTCGGACCAGTTGCCAGAGCTGATCATCCCTGTTTATCTGAACCAGCGGCTCGTGTTTGACTTGGTCGCAATGCTTCAGGGTGGGATCACAACAGTAACCCGCGTATCCGAAGCTCAACGTGAGGCAGGGACCGTAGCAGGAGAAGTAGCTGGCGGGTTTGGGCTCAGTCAGGCATTGTCCTCGCTTCTTCGCGTGAACCTTTCCGGGAAAGTCTCTGGCGACACCAGCGAGACGATGGAGCGAATAAGTACGGCCGAGAGAGTCCACACTCCTGCATCGCTTTTCTTCACACTGCGTAATCTCCTTTGGGAGAAAGGCATTCTGACGTCACATTCGCTGGAGGTCCAACCAAAGCCAGGGCAATTTGTGGAGTTCACAGGATCGTTACGGCGCAATCCGCTTATCGAAACCTTCGATTCACTCACCGGGATCTTAAACCTGAGTATCATGTTTGCGGAACCAGCGAAACCGCCACATGGAGGCGGGAAAGGGAAAGGTAACGATAAAACCGAGATCAAACGCATTCGAGATCAGATGGAGTCGCTCTCCGCATCTCTTGAAGGCCGGAGGGACTCAAGATCTCATTGCCGATCTACATCCCAGCGGGAGTCGCGCGTTATTGACCGTCGAAGATCAATTTCTGAACGACCGGTCGCTCTCCGATCTAGTCGACGGCACATTTCGTGTAGTCGGGAAAGTGAGCAGATCTATCGAGCACAACCATGACTCCATCAGCCTCCTACGCAAAACCGCATTGAGTCGTGTTCCTGCGGAGGCGCTGACTGGACTGACCCAGGCCATCGCTAAGCTGCAGCAGGAACACGGGTTCGCGATGCCTGTGATGGAGGTGGAAGTAAAGGGGCCAGTCTTCCAGGTTTTGCCCGTCGCAATCTTCACTTGAGCACCGACCAGACTTGGAGCTTAGAAGTAAGACCCAATCTCGCAGTCACTTCGATTCGCTCGGGAACTAAGATAAAGAGGCATGAGGAAGCACAATCCGATTCTTCTTGCGATCGCAATTGGCTGCCTGGCGGCGTCTTGCTTCGCGGAGGTGGCCGACTCCAGCGCCGGCGGATTCACCGTCAAGAATTCGGTCGCCATCCAAGCACCCGCGACCGAGGTGTACCGAAAGCTGGTGCGCAACGTCGGCGAGTGGTGGGATCCCGAGCACACCTTCTCCGGCGACGCACGCAATCTGAGCATTGAGGAACGCGCGGGCGGATGCTTCTGTGAGAAGCTTCCGGATCAGGGTGGCGTACGTCACATGGAAGTGGTGTTTCTGGCGCCCGGCAAACAAGTGGTGCTCTCCGGAGGCTTGGGGCCACTGCAATCGATCGCAGCGACGGGGAGCATGATCATCGGGCTGACCGCCGTCAACGGCGCGACGAAGTTGGATGTAACTTACTCCGTAGCGGGATATCTTCCCGCAGGCTTGAACACGTGGGCTGCACCGGTAGACGAGGTGTTGGCGCAACAATTCACGCGGCTTAAGAACTTTGTTGAGACGGGCGACCCTAAAGGAGGAGTCGTCCCAGCAAAGTCGAAATACCCCGTCGGTCCCGCCGATTCTGCACGGCCTGTCTCCGACGGATCAATTCGTGATTTTCCAGGGCCGGCTTCGATTTAACCTGGTCCCGGCCAAAGGGCGCGTCGCTGGCGGCACCCAGTTCGGCCCGGTGGCGCCAGCTTTGGCCCGGCGGCGACTATCTAAAGTCTGCTAAATTTAAAGCGTGGCATACCCTGAACGATTCATTATCCCCATGCGGGAAGACTTGACCCGGTTTGGCGTGGAGGAGGCGCGGACGCCCGCGGACGTGGATCGCTTCCTCGCTCCGGGGAGCGGCAGCGTTTTAATGGTGGTGAATTCCGTGTGCGGGTGCGCCGCGGGCAAGGCTCGGCCCGCCGTGGGCATGGCGCTAAAGAACACCGTGCGTCCGGACAAAGCCGCTACAGTGTTCGCAGGCGGCGATGACGAGGCCACGGCGCATCTGCGCGCTATCCTGCACGACTATCCGCCGTCTTCGCCCTCCATGGCCCTGTTCCAGGACGGCAAACCGGTGTTCATGCTGCACCGCCGCGACATTGAGGGTAGCGACCCCATCTCCATCGCGAGCAAGCTCACCGCCGCGTTCGAGAAGTTCTGCGCAGCGCCCGCCGGACGCTAAAGTGATTCGCGCCGCCGACGCCCTACACTTAAAGTAACCATGAGTGCGTCCGGGATCTCGACCGGTGGCGTCGCGCTGCACCTCAACGGCGTCCGCCGCGAGTTTGAGAATTCCTCCGGCCGCGGCAAGCTGGTGGTGATCGACCATTTGGACCTGAGCGTGGATGCGGGCGAGTTCCTGGCCATACTGGGGCCTTCCGGTTGCGGGAAATCCACCCTTCTGCGCATCATTGCGAGGCTCTCCAAGCCTGACGGCGGAGCGATCCGGCTGGAACCCGACAGCGACCGGTTCCAAACTTCGTTTGTGTTTCAGGACGCCCACCTGCTGCCGTGGCGCACCGTGCTCGACAACGCGGCTTTGCCCCTGGAGCTGATGGGCGTCGAGCGCGAGGAACGCCACGCCAGGGCCCGGCGGGAACTGGCGCTGATCGGCCTGAGTGACGCCACGGATCGCTATCCGGCGCAACTCTCGGGCGGCATGCGCATGCGCGTCTCGTTGGCGCGGGCCTTGGTCACCGAGCCTCGCTTGCTGCTGCTCGACGAGCCCTTCGCCGCTCTGGATGAGATCACCCGCCACAAGCTGGACTTGCAGCTGCGCGGATTGTGGCGCGAACGCGGAATCACGGTAATCTTTGTGACCCACTCGATTTCGGAAGCCGCGTTCCTGGCGAACCGCGCCGTGGTCCTGGCGCGAAGGGGCGGGAGGATCAAACTCGACAGGCGTCTGGATCTGCCGGAGCGCAATGACGAGCTGCGCCTGGACCCGCGCTACGGGCAGGAGATGAAAACGTTGCTGCAAGCGATGGAGGAAGAATAGGAAGGTGAGAAGCCTTAATTCCGCCATCCCCGCGCTGGTTCCGTTCGTCGTAGTGACGGCTGCCGCGGAGTTGGCCGTGCGCCAGGGCTGGGTGCGCGCCTACTTGATTCCCGCGCCCAGTTCCGTAATGCGCGCCATGGTTCAAGATTCGGGCGAACTGCTGGGAGCGATCACCGCGACCTCCATCAGTGCGATCACCGGATTCCTGCTGAGCACGGTAATAGGCATCGCCGTGGCTGTGTTTCTTTCCTCATCGCGCGCCATCCAGCGGGCATTCTACCCTTATGCCGTGTTTTTTCAGACGGTACCGATTATCGCCATCGCGCCGCTGCTGGTCATCTGGTTCGGCTACGGCACGCGCGCCGTGGTGGCGTCGGCATTCGTGGTGTCCATCTTTCCGGTAATCGCGAACACGTTGGCGGGAATCCTGTCCACGGAGCCGGCACTGCGCGACCTGTTCCGCCTGTATGGCGCGTCCCGGAAAGCGACGCTGTTCATGCTTCGCTTCCCGGCGGCGCTGCCGCAGATCCTAACCGGGCTGCGCGTGGCTTCAGGACTGGCGGTGATCGGCGCGATCGTGGGCGAATTCATCGGCGGACAGGGCCTGGGATCGGTCGTGGACGTGGCGCGCACCCAGCAGCGCGTCGACAAAGTATTCGCGGCCGTGCTGCTGGCATCGGTGTTAGGCCTGGCGCTTTTCGGACTGATCAATCTGGTGAGCTACATCACGCTACGCCGATGGCATGCGTCGGAGCAGTAAGCGAGAGATCGGCATCACCTTTTTTGCATGTGCTGAACGTCTTTCTCGTTCTCGCAAATGTCTTCAATCAATTCCGTGTCGGGAAGCAGCACCAATTGCCAATCGACCGACCACGGCCTGGCATACGCCTTGGGATCGTCGATCGTGATCCGGAGCGCCATGTGCCCGAAGTCTGTACGCTCAAAACGCTCCGTGGTGCGCATCGCTTCCGTGTGGGGCAGGCCGTAATCGTCCAGCCACGTCTGGTCATTAAATCCCCTGGTCTCCGCCACCAGGGCGTTCCCCTCCCATCTCCCGACCGAAGAGCCGAACCAGGCGGGATTCAGATCTTTGGGAAATGGGCGGCCGTCGGTGAAAATCTGGCGATAGTGATTGAACTCCTCGTAAAGGATTAACAGCAACCCCGGATTCTGCACCAACTTGAATTGGCTGACGCTCATCGCATCCGGGATTCCATGCGGCAGGCAGCGCTCCGACGGCCTGCCCGCCCCCAAAGCCTGGGATCGCTGCTTGTACAACGCCGCGGCCTCCGGCAGCAATGGAATCTCAAAACCGTCCGGCATGTAATCGATCAGATTAGGGCCAACACCTTCCCGCCGCGCCTGCGCTTTCTTGGAAGGCACGATTTTCCAAATTCCCGATAAGTCCGGGTTACCCTCCCGTGTTTTCGGTGCAGCGGCCGAAAGGTCCGGCTTGCCGTCCTTGGTTCGAGGAATGCCGGGAGTGGGATAGTTGATCCACTGCGCCGATAGCGCCGTACCTAGCGTGAGCAAGAGCGCTGTCTGGTGAAACGGCCTTCGGAACATAGCTGCCTCCTCCCAATCCGTCGGGAAGCTCCAATCCTAGCGGAGCCACGCGTCGGGCGCAATGTCGCCGCTCTATGGTCCCCGCTCCATGGCGTAGCGCACGCAACACAAGTGGAGTGGCGCAACACCACGCAACATAACTGGTGTGGCGCGACAGCCCGTCGCACCGCCGTTTGGTGTACCCTCTCTGGATGGAGGAAACTCGAAATGGAATTTCCCGCCCGGGTGAACCGCATGCAACGCTGTAGTTGGACGAGGCGTGGAATGCTTCGGGTGGCGTGCTTCATGCCGGCTGCGCTTGGGCGTCTGCGGGCACAGACGCAACCCGTAGTTGCGCTTCAGCCGCTGGCCCAGCACGTACGCCGGCTTGAGGACGCGCTGACCTATCTTGGTCAACCTTTGCCGGCAGAGGTTCATGACAAGATCAACGCCATCCTCAGCGTGAACAACGAGGACCAAGCCGTGGCAGCGCTTCAGGAGTTGCTTGATCCCTACGTGCTAGCGGTGGTCAATATCAACCCTGAGAGTCGCGTCAAAGTGACCCAGGGTGACGCCAAGCCTGAGCTGGTGGAAGGTGGCACGCGGCTGTTTCTAGTCAAAGTGGAAAACCAGGCCGCTGTCCGGGCCAGGCTGGTAGTGGAAAGCCCCAATAGCGGGCCCACTTTCCTCACGTCTCGCGGGGAGCCGGAGCCGAAGCAGGAGATCACCGTGCAGACGGTAAGGGAGCGCTGGGCGGATTTCTCCATTTACGAGAGATCTCCGATGGCACAGAGGCTCTCTGGCTTGACCGTTGAATACGTGGTGCTCGAAATCTACAGCCGGGACCGCGGGCAGCGCTCGGCGCAGATCGCGTTTAATGTGGGCCAGGGTACGCAGGACATCGGTTTTCGGAACGATGTCGTGATCGTGTTCGACTGCAAGCCCGCCCGGTCCGTCCTGATGCACGTCAAAAACGAAAAGGGCGATCCGTCGTTTGCGTCGTTCATCATTCGGGACCGGCAGGCACGGATCTACCCCAATCGATCCAAACGGCTGGCGCCCGATTTTCCGTTCCAGCCGCAGATCTACCGCATGGAAGGCGAGCGCATCAGCTTGCCGAATGGCCCCTTCAGCTGCGAATACTCCGGTGGGCCGGAATATCTCGCCCTAATCAAGGAATTTGCCGTCACCGCGAACGGGCCGGATGAACTGTCGTTTCAGTTGCAGCGCTGGATTGATCCGTCAGCGTACGGCTGGTGGTCGGGCGATCATCACATCCACGCGGCCGGATGTTCGCACTACAAGAATCCGACCGAGGGAGTGACGGCCGAGGATATGATGCGGCAAGTGCTCGGCGAGGGGCTGAACACCGGCGCGGTTCTCACCTGGGGACCATCCTGGTATCACCAGAAGGGCTTCTTCACAGGCCAGGACAGTGCAGTGTCGAAAGCGCGGAACTTGCTGCACTATGACGTGGAAGTCTCCGGGTTCCCCTCCAGTCACGCCGGCCACTTGGTCCTGATGGGTTTGAAGGAAGACGATTATCCCGACACAACGCGGATCGAGCAATGGCCTTCCTGGGATTATCCCGTGCTGCGGTGGGCCAAGTCGCAGGGCGCCGTCGCCGGTTTCTCGCACTCCGGATGGGGACTGCAAGTTAAGTCGGACCAGTTGCCTAATTACGAGATGCCTGCTTTCGATGGAATCGGGGCGAACGAGTATGTCGTCGATGTAACTCAGCCTGACACGGTGGATTTTATTTCCGCCGTGGATACGCCGTCGGTATGGGAGCTGAACATCTGGTATCACACGCTGAACGCCGGCTTCCGTACGCGCATCAGCGGCGAGACCGATTTCCCTTGCATCTACGACAGCAGCGTCGGAATGGGACGTAGTTACGTCAAACTCGACCGGCTGACCTATCGCGGGTGGATCGACGGAATTCGGGCGGGACGTTCGTACGTGAGTGACGGCAAGAGCCACTTGATCGACTTCAGCGTCGAGGGAACCGAGGTGGGCTCGGGCGCGAGCGAAGTGCGCCTCATCGCCGGGCATGTGGTCAGGATTCGGGTGAATGCCGCGGCGAGATTGAGCGAATTCCCCGACCCCAGGTTTGCCGTCCTGCGATACGACCAGCAGCCTTACTGGGACATCGAGCGGGCGCGCATCCCCAACACGCGTGACGTGCCGGTGGAGGTGATCGTAAATGGCCTGCCGGTGGCCCGCAAGACCATGGTTGCGGACGGGACCATTCGCGACCTGGAATTCGAGGTCCCCATTCAGAAGAGCAGTTGGATTGCCGTTCGCATCCTCGCTTCTTCCCATACCAACCCGGTTTTCGCGATCGTGGACGGAAAACCGGTACGTGCATCGCGGGCCAGCGCGCAATGGTGCGCGGACGCGGTTGGCCAGTGCTGGTCGCAGAAGTCGCCGCTGATTCGCGCGGCGGAACGAGACGAAGCGCGCAAGGTCTACGACCAGGCGCGGGAGATTTACCGGCAGAGGGTTGCGGAGTCCCCGGAATAGTTGGTTTCCTCTTTGTTCCAGGCGCCGGAACGCTCTGGGCGCAGCCCAAGTGCTCCCTCTGGTCGCGGCTCAGAATCCGCGCTCGGCTTGTTGTACCCCGCCGGCAGAGCCGCGACAGAGCCACGACTTAAGGCGTTGCGCGTTTGCGGTTCCGACGGCTTAAACTGACCCCGAAAACCGGTC
The DNA here is from genome assembly GCA_009697505.1 of Bryobacterales bacterium. Taxonomy (GTDB): domain Bacteria; phylum Acidobacteriota; class Terriglobia; order Bryobacterales; family Bryobacteraceae; genus Palsa-187. The sequence continues at coordinate 4,023 of SHUD01000047.1, read as the reverse complement.
TAGACCGGGCTCGGCGTTGGGTGTGGCGTTTCACTGTGGACAACCCTAAGGACTCGAGCCCAAGCATGGCGGGTGCACTCACCAGATCCGTCGCGTACAATAACGCTCATGGCTTCGTTCAACAGAACCCTCTTCCTATCGACTGTGCTGCTGGTTTCGGCCCAGTTCGCGGCCGCGCAGCGTGATTCCAAGTCGTGGAAGGATTACGGCGGCGGTCCCGATTCCTCGAAATTTGTCGATCTCAATCAGATCAATAAGTCCAACGTGAATCAGCTGGAGATTGCATGGACCTATCCCGTTCGGGACAGGAACAGCTACCGCTTGAACCCGATTATCGTCGACAACGTGATGTACGTGCTGGCCAGAAACTTCTCGCTGGTCGCCTTGGACGCGACCACGGGTAAAGAGATCTGGGTGCATGAGAACCTGCGCGGGATCACTCCTTACGGTATCAATTACTGGGAAAGCAAAGACCGCAAAGACCGGCGGCTGATCTTCCAGATGAACAATTATCTTCAGGAAATCGACGCCACCACGGGAAAATCGATCTTGACCTTCGGTAAGAATGGGCTGGTGAACCTGAAGGAGGGTCTGGGCCGCGATCCTGCTTCCATCAATCGCATTCAATCGAACAATGCCGGGCGTATTTTCGAAAACCTGCTGCTGCTGGGGTCGGTGACCGGCGAATTTTATGTGTCCGCTCCGGGAGACTTGCGCGCCTTCGATGTGATCACCGGCAAGATCGTGTGGACCTTCCACACCGTTCCGAGGCCCGGCGAATTCGGTTATGAGACGTGGCCGAAAGACGCGTGGAAATACATAGGCGGCGCCAACACCTGGGGCGAAATCGCGCTGGATGAAAAACGAGGGATCGCCTATTTTCCCACTGGATCGCCCACCTACGACTACTATGGCGTCGATCGCCCCGGTAACAACTTGTTCGGCAACTGCCTGCTTGCCATCAATGCCCGCACCGGGAAACGCCTGTGGCATTTCCAGATGATCCATCATGATTTGTGGGATTACGATGCAACGGCCGCGCCCCAACTGGTGACCGTTCGTCACGATGGAAAACCGGTGGACGCGGTAGCGCAGGCCAGCAAACAAGGGTTTCTGTATGTATTCGATCGCGTAACCGGCAAGCCGCTGTGGCCGATTGAGGAGCGGCCGACGCCAAAGAGCAACATGCCGGGCGAGCAAGCGTCGCCCACGCAGCCATTTCCAACCGCGCCTCCTCCTTTCAGCCGGCAGAAAATGACCGTCAATGATATCAACCCCTTCATGACGCCGGAGGAACAGGCGCATTGGAAAGACAGGCTCCTGAGCGGCCGCGGGGATCTGTTCACCCCGCCTTCCACGCAGTACGAAGCGTTCGCGGCGCCCTCATCGACCGGCGGCGCGAACTGGGGCACTACCGCCGCGAATCCCAAAAAGGGCATGGTCTTTATCTCCGCTCAGGATACGGTCTCGGTCTACAAGTTGAAACTCGAGCCACCTTCCGGCGGCGCGGGCGGATTGCAGAGCGGCCAGGCCATCTATTCGCAAAACTGCCAGGGTTGCCATGGCGCCGACCGAACCGGCTCCGGAGTAGCGCCCTCCCTGGTTGGTGTCACCAAACAGATGGACGCACAAGACTTCACGGAGCTGCTCTCCACGGGAAGGGGTCAGATGCCCGCTTTTCCGAACCTGGATCGCAGTGCCGTTTTTTCATATCTCGCCAATTTGGATGGTCCCGTACCGCCGCGCAGCCCGCCGGCGGCACTGGGAGGGCCGGTAGTGGCATCGGGCGGAGCGCCGGGCGCGGAGGTGGTACCCGCGCGTTACGGTGGACAGGTAGGCCCTGCGTATCCGGAAGGCGTTCGAGCGCCCGCGGAGCGGTATTATACGGGCTACGGTCATGACCACCCGAATTTTCTCAGTCCGCCGTGGTCATGGCTGGTGGCTTACGACCTCAACACGGGGACCATCGCTTGGAAAGTGCCTCATGGCGACGATGCTGAAGCCGTCGCCAAGGGAGGCAAAGACACAGGCGTGTACGCCGGCGGCGTAAGACATGGGATGGTGGTGACTTCCACGGGCTTGATTTTCATCGCCGGCAGCGATGGCAAGGTTCGTGCGTTTGATCAGGACAATGGGAAGGTCTTGTGGTCGGCTGATCTGCCTGCCGTTTCGGAAGGCATCCTCGCCATGTATGAGACGAATGGCCGTCAATACCTGGTAGTTCCGGCTGCTACTAAAATGCCTCCGGGGCAGGCCGGCGATAACGTTGCAGGAGACGCCGCTCCCGGCAGAGCGTACGTTGTGTTTGCGCTGCCGGAGAAGTCGAAGTAGATAACATGCGTGGTCTATTGATCATCGTGCTCTCTGCCGCTGCCATTGCGCAGTCACAGGTTTCTTCCGGCCAAGCGGCGTCAAACCAGGGACGTGGAGCGGTGACTGGTATTTCGAAAGCGGAAATCGACACCGTGGCGGGAAAGAATCCTAAAGCCGTGGTAAGCGACCAGCAACTTCGAGTGGTCGGCATCAACGGCGAATACAATCTGGGCGTGGCGATCGTCACGCGCACCAAAGGAGCGGGGTCGCAAATTGCGGGAAGTCTGGATCACAGCGAGGTTGCCGAGATCTATCACATTATTTCCGGCAGCGCGACGCTGGTTACCGGCGGGGCCATGGAAAACCCGAAGGCCGCGGCTCCCGATAGTTCGGTGGTTAAGTTAACGGGTCCCAGCACCGGCGGCGGAGCCATCCGGAACGGAACCAGCCGCTCGGTTGGCCCCGGCGATGTTTTGATTATTCCCCCCAACACCCCGCATTGGTTCAGCGAGATCACTTCCGATATGGTCTACCTGGTATTTCGAGTTGACCCCCACAAGGTGCTGCCCATTGCGCTCGAAATGAAGCGGTAACCGGTTTGCAAGATCCGGCCCGCACTGGGCGGAACGGACGCCTGACGACAGAATTCGCGTGGAGAATTTGATAACATGGGTAACGGTACAGTTAGTGTTGGTATGCCGGAACAGGCTCCGGCTTTAACTCCTGGAGGATAGAATGCGCCGAAAATTGTTGCGGATATCGTTCCTGATCGTGACCGCCGCCGGCTTTGCCGCCGGCCAGAACATCGTCCAGTTCAAGGACCACGTGGTCGAACCCAATCTCCCCGGCGGATACGCGGTGGTCGTCGCGGATATCAATCACGACGGGAAGCCGGACATTATCGGCATGAGCGGCAGACAGCCCGATCTGACGTGGTATGAGAACCCCACCTGGCAGCCCCATATCATCGTCAAGGATTTGCAAGGCCAGGTAAACCTCGCGCTGCACGATGTGGACAATGACGGCATTCCGGAAATCGCCGTACAGAGCGGCTTCGCCATGCAGCAAGCCAAGAGCCCGGGGTTAGTATGGCTGTTCTGGCACGATGGCGATCCCAGGCAACCGTGGAAATCAAGCAAGGTTGATGCTTTCCCAACGTCGCACCACGTGGCGTGGGCCGATGTGGATGGCGATGGCAAGAAGGAAATGATCAACGCCCCTCTGGTGGGCGATACGAACGTGGAGCCGAAGTACGAGGGGAACACGCCGATCTTCTTCTACCGCGTCCCGCAGAAGTGGACCGGCGAATGGAAACGGGAGACGATCACAACGAACTATGGCGGCATCATCCACCGCATCCGCGTCCTGAATATGGACAACAAGGGCAAGCAGGAAAAGATCCAGATCACGGGCTATGAGGGAGTGGTCTCGTATGCGGCATCCGGCAAGGGCGACAACTTGAAGTGGGAACGCAAGGTCATCGTAAAGGGCCACGACACGGAGCCCGCGCCACGCCTGGGATCGAGCGACTTCAAGATCGGCAAGCTGGGCAAGCAGCCAATGCTGGCGGCGGTGGAACCCTGGCACGGCAATGAAGTGGTGGTCTACACACCGGAGGGCAAGAACGGATGGCAGCGCCGGGTCATCTTCGAAGCCATCACCGAAGGCCACGAAGTATGCGTGGGCGACTTCAACGGCGACGGACGCGAT
>SHUD01000046.1 GCA_009697505.1 Bryobacterales bacterium | reverse complement strand
TAATACGTCTTGCAGTTTCATCATCCGCTCCGTTTCCGCCGCGGAGTATTGCTGAGGGGTGTCCACCCCCTAGCTTCCCCCGCCGCTTTTTCAAAGCGGACAGTTCATGTGTGAATTCAACCGGATAGATCACATACTAGCGACAGCCGCGTCTGTAGTCGGATGACTCCGGCGATCCGTTTATGATAGCGTTCCGTCAAAGGAGTCAGCAATGTTACACTGGCTGGTTCGTTTATGGAAGCGAGTGGAAGTGTGGTTCCATCCCAAGCGTTCCACATCCAAGGCGTATTACCCGTCGAACTTGCACGCTCGTCACCGCTAGGGCCTGCGTTTAGCGCGCCGCTTGCGGCGGAACTTTCATGAACTCTTCGGGCGGCAGCGCCCGCCGCGTGAATTTCGCCTGGCGGACCGCGCCCTTGAAGAAGAACACTTTGTTCGCGCGCATACCCACTGCCGTGCGCCCTGGTCCCTGCGGCCCGAATTTCACGCCGGCTTTCCCTTGCAGGACTCCATCGACATAGCTGCGGAATTCGGTTCCGTCGTAAACCATCGCCACTTGATGCCACACGTCGAGGGAATGCAGGTGGTCGCGAAGCAGAATCGCTTTATCGGCCGTGGGCGTGTGCACGAAGGCGTCCAGGCACCATTGATTGCCGATGGTGCGCGTTTCAAGGAGGTACCGCGAATCCGTATCCGCGCCGGTCTTGGGGTCCTGCTCGGCCAGATGAAACCAGCGCTGCTCGGGCGCGCCGCCGCTCTCGGGCCGGAAGATGGCTTCGAACGTGAACACTTGCGCTCCCGCCAAGGGATGCTTGGCGATGAAGATCCCGTCATCGACGCCGTTGAACTGGATCGCTTTGCCGAGCGGCGTCTTGATGATCTTGGGATGCCCGAGCACCTCCACCGGCGCGCCGCCGATCTTATTCAGGTTGTCGAAGGTCCAAACTTCGGCTTTTTGCGCGGCCTTGTCTTGCGCTACCGCTACGGACAGCCCCGTCAAAAGAAAAAGCGCCAATAAACGTTTTGTCAAGGTCATCGCTTCCGCCCAATCTTGAACAAATCGAGATTCTCGAGCCATCTCGATCCCCCCATCATCGCAAAGCCGGCCATGATTTCGCCCACGACGCTGGCGAACTTGAAGCCGTGGCCGGAAAAGCCGGCGGCGATCGCGACTTGCGGGAACTCCGGGTGCGCGTCGAGAATAAAGTGCTCATCCGGACTGTTCGTGAACAGGCAGGTCCGCATCGCCATCGTTGGGCCGTTGGCATCGGGAAAGTAGCGGCGGATCGCCGCGCGCAACACGGCTTCGTCTTCGGGATGGCATTTGCGGTCCATGCGGTCCGGGTCGACTTTCTGCTTCCTGTGATGATATTTGCCGAGCTTGAAGCCGGGCACGCCGTAGATTGGCGTGCCGTAGTAGCGGTTCACTTCACCTTCTTCGTGAACCTCCATATTGAACACTGGGAACGCACCCAAGCGAAACAACTCGGGGTGCCTGGGTTGTGCCCAGATCAATACCTGCCGCTCCGGCACCGCCAGCTTCCGCTTGCGCAAAGATGGCACGAGCTTCGACGCCCAGGCGCCCGCGGTAATCACTAGTTTCGCGGCGGTGTACTTGCCCTTGTCAGTCTCGACGATCACGCGGCCTCGCTTCACTTCCCATTGCCGCACCGCTTCCCGCGCATGGATCTCCGCTCCCAGCGCCTGCGCGGCTGTGATATAGGCGATCACTGCGCGTTCGGACAACACAAAACCGCCGTCGCTTTGGTAAACGGCCTTCATGGACTTGGGCAAACGAAAGCCGGGAAACCTGCGCGTGAGTTCAGCGGAGCTCAATACTTCGTGTTTGAGGCCGTGCTCCAGGCAGGAGGCCAGGCTCCCTCGAAAAATCTCGCCGTCTTCCGGACCCGCGTCGATGCCGCCGGTGATGAACAGAAGCCGTTCTTTGGCGGTGCGCTCGATCTCCCGCCACAGCGCGTAGGCGCGGCGCAGCAGCGGAACGTACGCCGGATGCTCCGCGTAGGCCAGCCGGATGATCCGGTTGACTCCGTGTGCCGACCCCAGATCGTGGCCGATGTTGAATTGCTCCAGGCACAACACCCGGCCGCCGCGTTTAGCCAGATGGTAGGCCGTGGCGCTCCCCATGCTGCCCGCGCCGATCACGATTGCGTCATAGACCATTGAGCGCTCCTATGGGCATAGGTAATTACTGAATTTGTAGCGTTCTAATAATTCCCCTGGTACGCGTGGCATTTTGTATATTGTATTTTCGATCAGATCAACTAATGCCTCGCACGCTCTCACCTCTGGGGCATTGTCAATGTTTTCTACAGTCAAACTATTCCCGCTTTTTAAGAATCGAACCAGCACCTTCCGGCCCCCTTTGTAAATAACCGCGAACGGTGCGGTGCGGCCTGCCTTTCTCGCAAAGCGGCGGAGAACGCGCGTTTTCCACAATCGCCGGGGCTTGGCAAACCAGCGATAAGGCGCCAGACTCCAACGGTGTTCTGGCTCCAACTGGGAGAGGATCTTGTCGTGGATCTCGCTGGGCCTAATGTACGCCAAGCCAATGTCGAAGCGATCGTGAATGGCCGAGAACGACCGCGCGTAATGCTGGTCGAGGTAAGAAGCTTGTAATGCCTCAAAATCTGCCTTGTCGAAAAACAAGAGTACTCGTTCGTGGCGGAAGGAATTGCAGGGTGCTACGGCTGGTGGAGACGCCGGTTGTGGTTGCCGTTTGTACTGCTGTTTAATGATCGTGGCAAGGTAGAGCAAAGTGTCCGGCTCGAACCATTCCTTCAATGGAATGGTGCCGATGGCGAAATAGCGGTCGGCGCCCTCCAGTGTGTCCGCCAGATCCCCGATCATGGTCCAACGAACGTCACTTGCTTTTAGCATAAGAATGCCACACAACCCATGCGAACGCGAGATAGATACCGGCTAGCTCACGCCCATGCGTCAGAAATTGGCGCGGCCAGGAATGCCAATTCCAAAGGGGCACCCACGCAATGTGTTCGCCGCGCGACCACGGAAGCAATGCGTCGAGGAAGGCTGAAAGTAACCAGACAACCAGGATCGGAACCCACAAATGAGCGCCACTATGTTCCTTGAATATTCTCTTAAGAAGCGTGAATATCATAAACGCCCCTTCCTTGATAGGGCTGAAAAGCGTTTGTGATATGCGATTATACATTGGATGCATCAGTCCGTCTTGGTATTCAAGTATTTCCTTCGCTAAATTTAGTTGGTAGGCCGTGGCGCTCCCCATGCTGCCCGCGCCGATCACGATTGCGTCATACACTTCTCCAGCCTAACAACTCCACCCTAACAACCGGCCGCCGGGAGTATACTGAAGGATGCCGTCCGGCTCGGTTGAAAGTTCACGTGAGTGAGAGGAGAGAACCATGAGCAAATCGATCCTAATGTTGGCGTTGGCCGCGGGCCTTTCGAATGTCGCGTTGGCCGCGGAGTTCAAGGGCTACATCATTGATGAGAAGTGCTCCACCAACCCCAAGATGAAGGGTAACGTGGACTGCGCGACGATGTGCATCAAGGGTGGCTCACCCGCCGTCCTGTTGACCGACGAGGGCAAAGTCTACAAGATCGCCGATCAGGCCAAAGTGACCCCCATGGCAGGCAAACAGGTCACCATCACCGGTGAAGCCAAAGGCGACACCATCACGGTTGCCAGCGTTAAATAGGTTCCGCCCGCTATAACGGACGGACGAAGCGCCCCTCAGTGGAGCGGCGGGGTGTTATTGCATCCGCCGCCGTTCGAGCCATTTCAGCGCTTCAAACCAGGCCACGCTGGACACACCTGCGGTCAGGCACAGCACCAGATCGCCGGGATGCAGCAGGCTGAAGTGGAACAGGCCGCGCAGAAACGGCACGCTCAGCGCCAGAGCCAGGAACAGGAGTGTTCCGCCCATCACCCACCACATCGCTGCGTTGGGCAAACGCAGAATCGAGCCGAACCCGCGCGACCACGAACGGTTCGTCAAAATCAACGCCAGGTTCGCGATCACCAGCGTCGTGAAGGTCAGCGCGCGCGTGTCCGTTTCTCCCTGGCCGCGATACCTCCGCTGAAACAGGCGTTCGTGGGCCGGTCTCGGCGGGCGGTGCATGACGTCCGGCTCTTCTTCTTCGGCCTCGAATATCAGCGTGCAGGCCGGATCGATGATCAACTCCAAAAACGCAATGTGCATGGGCTCCAGCACAAAGGGGAAGCGGAGCAGGGGAAGCAGAGACAAGCCGGCGATGGGAATGTGAACCGCGATAATGTACGCCGCCGCTTTCTTCAGGTTGTCGAAGATGCGGCGCCCCAGGCGAAGGGCCTTGACGATGGAGGAGAAGTCATCGTCCAGCAGCACCAGATCCGCCGCTTCGCGGGCCACATCGCTGCCGCGTTGGCCCATGGCAATGCCGATGTGGGCGGCCTTCAGCGCGGGCGCGTCGTTGACGCCGTCGCCGGTCATGGCCACGATCTCCCCGTTGGCCTTGAGCGCCCGCACCAGCCGCAGCTTCTGATCCGGAACAATGCGCGCGAAGACGCTGATGCCGCCGATGCGCTCGCGCAAGGAGGGTTCATCCAAAGCCTCTAATTCAGGGCCGGTCATGATCGCCGGGGCGTGCCCCAGCCCGATCTGTTTGGCGATGCTGGCCGCGGTGCCTGGATAATCCCCCGTAATCATCACCACGCGCACGCCGGCCCGCCGGCACTCTTCTATCGCTTGCGGCACTTCCGGGCGGATGGGATCGGACAGACCGATCAGACCCAGCAGTTCAAATGTGAAGACATGCTGGTCGGCCGGCAAATCGCTTTTCCGGAAGTGAGACTTCGCGACGCCGAGCACAGGCAAGCCCTCATCCGCCATTTCCGAAACCCTCGCGGAAACGTCTCTCATCTCCGCTGGAGAGGCATGGCAAAGATCCAGAATCGCCTCCGGCGCGCCCTTGGCGGCGATGACGAACTCCTCGCCATCCGGCGAATTCCACACCTGCGAGATCGCCAGAAGACTCTTGGCCAGCGGGTACTGGCGCACCAGATTCCAATCCGGATGCAGATGTTCCGTTTCCGCCAGCGCTGTCCCGGCCAGATGATCGATGGCCCGATCCATGGGATCGAACGTTTCTGCATGACTGGCGAGCACGGTGAATTCCACTAGTTCATGGAAATCTTCGGGCACGGAAGTTGGAGTAGCCGGTGTGACGTCGAAAAAACTGCCGCCCGCGAAGAGCTTCCGCACCGACATCCGATTCTGCGTGAGCGTGCCGGTCTTGTCGACACACAACACGGTGGCGGCGCCCAAGGCCTCAATCGCTGGAGTGGTGCGTGTGAGCACGCGCGCGCGGGAGATCCGCCACGCCCCCAGCGCGAGGAAGATGGTCAAGACCACCGGCAGTTCCTCGGGCAAAAGCGCCATGGCCAGTGTGAGAGAGGCCAGAAACCCGCGCAACCAGTCTCCCCGCACTAGTCCTAAGACCGCTGCCATCAGAACGCACATCGACAGAACACCCATGGCGATGAAACGCACCAGGCGGCTGGTATTTCTTTCCAGAGGAGACAGATCCGAGGTCACCGATTGTAATGACTTCCCGATCTTCCCCAATTCCGTGCGGATTCCCGTGGAGAGTACCCGCGCGGTTCCGGTGCCGCACACGACCAGGCTTCCCGAGAAGACAAAGGGAAGGTCGTCGCCGCCCGGCCGCTGCGCTGCACTTCCACCATCCTGGGCCGCTTTGCGGACGGGAACCGACTCGCCCGTAAGCAGGGATTCATCGGTCGCAAGATTGATCGCGTCTTCGAGAACCGCATCGGCCGGCACGCGGTCTCCCTCGGTCAGGGGGAGAATGTCGCCGGGGACAACGTCGCGGCCCGCGATGCGTTTCTTTTCGCCATCGCGGATCACCAGCGCTCGCGGACTCGAGAAATCCCGCAGTGCATCGAGCGCGCGTTCCGTTTTCCGCTTCTGGTACAAGTCGATGCCGACGACGGCAAAGGCGGCGATCGACAAGACGATGCTTTCCTGAAAGTTACCGAGGAGGAAATAGGTTGCGGTGCAACCGAAGGAGCAGAAGGAGCATGGGCTCCCGCAAAACCTCCAGCGTGATGCGCAGGACGCTGCGCGGCTTGGCGGAAGGAAGTTCGTTATAGCCGGTTTCGGCGAGGATCCGTGCGGCTTCGGCTGCGGAAAGCCCAGTCAACATTGGCGTTTGCTCCTTCATGGTACGCGGCTGGACAGGGCAGCGTAAAATAGAGGCAGCATGCGAGTCTGGCTCACCATGGCCCTGGCGTTTGTGGCGGCGTCACAACACGCGTCCGCGCAGCCGCCCGTACCGCCAGTCGCATCCGAGGCCGAAAAGCAGGAACTGGCGCAAGCGGTGTCGGAAGCCAGCACCAGCGGGTATGACATCATCCGGGCGCTGGAAACGCATCTGCGGAAGTACCCTGTGACGCCCCTGCGGCCGGAGATCCTGGGCCTGCTGGCCAAGGCGTCTGTTGACACCAGCGACAACGCGCGCATCCTCCGCTACGGTGAACCGGTCTTGCGGGTCACGCCCAATGACGTGGTGCTGCTGGACGCGCTTTCCCGGGCCCTTCTCACCGTGGGTGGCAAGGACCAGGCCGCCCGCGCGCTTGACTACGCGAAGAGGTTCGAAGATTACGTGGTCCGTCTTCCGATCCCGCAAGGTTATGATCCGGTCAAGAATCAGGAAGACCATGACCGGGCGCTGGCGCGGGCGCTGCTCTATCAGGCGCGTGCCAAGAACATTTTGGGCGATTATGACGAGGCGCGCCGCAAAGCCGCGCTGGCCTACATCGCCTATCCCGATGAGCCTTCCGCGCGGGAGTGGTCCGAGGCCCTGGAGCATCAAGCGAAGCACGCCGAAGCTATCCAGCGTCGGGCCGATGCTTTCACGATTGCCGATCCGCGCGCCACCAGCGAAGACCGCGCGGCTGACCGCAAGAAGCTGGGCGAGCTTTTTCGCGTGTTGCATGGCGGCTCGGAAGCCGGCCTCGGCGAGGAGATTCTGGCGGCCTACGATCGCACGGCGGAGACCATGGCCAAACGGCGGGCGCAGCTCCGCGACATGGACCCCAATCTGGGCGTCACCGATCCGGGCCGCTTCACGCTCAGCGTGCTGGGGGGCGGGAAACTGAATCTGGCCACGCTGCGCGGCAAGGTGTTGATTTTCGATTTCTGGGCGACGTGGTGCGTGCCCTGCCGCGCGCAGCATCCTCTTTACGAGGAAGTGAAGAAGCGCTTCAACGGCCGCGACGATCTGGTGTTTCTTGCCGTGAATACCGATGAGGACCGCGACCTGGTGAAGCCCTTCATGGAATCTCAGCAGTGGACCGGCGACGTGTATTACGACATTGGCCTGCTGCGCCTGCTCTCCGTTACTTCCATTCCGACCACCGTGATCCTGGACAAAGCCGGCCGCATCGTAAGCCGCATGAACGGCTTCGCCGGCGAGACCTTCGTCGGCCAACTGACCACGCGGATTCAGGCGGCGCTGGCGGCAACGGAATCGACCGGGGCGAATTGAGTGCCGTTTGACCGTGTCATCTGGATTGTGCTGGATAGCGTGGGCATCGGCGAAATGCCGGACGCGGACGCTTACGGCGACAAGGGCAGCGACACGCTGGGCAACATCGCGAAGCGGCGGGCGCTTCACATTCCCAACCTGTGCCGGCTGGGTTTGGCCAACATCAAGCCGTTGACGGGTCTGGCGCCGGTGGCGGAACCGGCGGGCGCTTACGGGAAATGCGCGCTGGCTTCGCCGGGTAAGGACACGACCACGGGGCATTGGGAAATGGCCGGCATTCATTTGGAAAAGCCTCTGCCGTTGTTCCCCAACGGCTTTCCGCGCGGCTTAATGAAGCAGTTCGAGTCCCGCATCGGCCGCCGCACGCTGGGCAACCAGGCGGCCTCGGGGACGGAGATCATTGCCGAGCTGGGCGAAGAGCATGTGCGCACCGGTTCGCCCATCGTGTACACCTCGGCGGACAGCGTGTTTCAGGTCGCCGCGCACGAAGAAGTGATCCCTCTGTTCGAGTTGTACAAGATCTGCGAGACGGCTCGCGATCTCCTGCGCGGGCCCTATGAAGTGGGCCGCGTTATCGCGCGGCCGTTTACGGGCGAACCGGGCGGCTTCACCCGCACCTCCAACCGGCATGATTACGCGATCGCGCCGCCGCGCGGCATGCTGCTCGATCGGCTCCAGGCGCAAGGTGTCGAGACCTACAGCGTCGGCAAGATCTTCGACGTGTTCCTGGGGCGGGGCATCGGCGAGCAGGTGAGGACCAGGACCAACGCCGATGGCATGGCCCAGACGCTGGCGGCCATGAATGAACTCGACCGCGGCCTGATCTTCACCAACCTGGTCGATTTCGACATGCTCTACGGCCACCGCAACGATGTGGAAGGTTATGCCCGGGCGCTCGAAGAAGTGGACGCCTGGCTGCCGTCTCTTGACGCCAAGCTCACCGACGGCGACCTGGTCATCTTGACTGCCGATCATGGCTGCGACCCGACTACGCCCTCCACCGGCCACAGCCGCGAGTACGTTCCGCTGCTGGCCTATGGCAAGCAGGCCCGGCACGGCGTGAATCTGGGTACGCGCGCAACGCTTTCCGACATCGGTCAGACCGTCGCGCAAAACTTCGGGACGCGGATCGGGCAGGGAACCAGTTTCCTGGCGGAACTTTCCTGAACTGAACTTTACGGCTTCAGCGGCCCCTGGCACTTACCGGTGCAAGCCAGGTTGGAGATGACGCTGGGTTCGCCGAGGCGGTTGGGGTCGGCGAGCGTGGGGCGCCGCACGGTAGTGGTCTCGTTGACCACGCCGGCGTTTTCCTTGCGCACAATCACCTGCTGCTCGCGGAGCTTCGGGCTGGGCTGCCCCTCGCGGGGGACGCCGTAAATCGACGGCGCATAAAGATTCAACTCCGTAACCTCCGAGCCGTCGCCCTGCTTGGTGGTGGTGGCCGTTTCCTGGCGGATCAGCGACATCTTGCCCACGTAGTCGAGCTCATAGTGCTCGGTGTTGGCAATGGTGGAGGTCCCGGATTTGGCCGATTCTTTTACCTCGCGCGCAACTTCGGTGAACGTCAGCTTTCCCTGCGCGGGCCGCGCCACGGTTTCTGTTTCACGCGTCCTGTCGCCCTCGGTTACGGTAACAACCTGGCGCTTTTCCGCGGTCTCCCACGATCCGCTCATGCCCGTGCGGGCTATGGTCACATCCGTCGTCGTCGTGCCGCCCTGGGTTTGCGCCTCCATGGTCCGGCGTTCGCTTTCCAGCAAGCGCCCGTTGGTGTCGCTGCGGTAAACCGTCGCTTGCATGGTGGAGCGGCCGGCGCTCTTCTGTTCGTCGGAAACGGTGCGCTCGGTGGAAGCCAGTTGTCCTGTCGCATCGTAACGGCGGACGATGGTCTCGGTGACACGGTGGGTGGGCTGTTCGGTCAGCACCTTGGTCTCCGTGCGCTGCAGCGGAACCCTGCGGCCGTTGATGGATTGCGTGAGTTCGGCGCGGTCGCCGTCACTCGACCGGTACTGGGTGCTTTCCACGCGACGGCCGTTGAGGTCCGTTGCGAATTCCGTGGTGGCCGATTGGCCCAACGCCAGTCCGGCGTAGACCAGCGCATGGAAACAGTACTTCACCCTTCCAGACTAGGCGCAATCCCGGCCCGATTCAATACGTCGAAAGCCTTAGACGGCGCATGAGACAGCCCAGGAGATGGAACCAGCGCAACCACCCACGTTACAATGGCTTCAGTGAAGACGTTTTACATCGAAACCTTCGGCTGCCAGATGAACGCGCACGACTCGGAGAAAGTCGTCGGCACGCTGGTCAGTGAAGGCTATACCCAGGTTCCCACGCCGGAAGCCGCCGAGTTGGTGTTCTATAACACGTGCAGCATCCGCGACAAGGCCGAACAGAAGGTGTTTCATCGTCTGGACCAGTTCAAGCGCGACGGCAAAGGCAAGACTTTCGCCGTGCTGGGGTGCGTGGCCCAGCAGGAAGGCGCCAAGATTTTCGAGAAAGCTCCGCACGTGAGCATGGTGTGCGGCTCGGCCAGCTACAATCAACTGCCGCGGATGCTGGTGCAGCTCGCGGCCGGCAACCGGCGCGTGACTGGTCTCAGTTTCGATACCGAAGAACCCTTCGAGACGCCGCTCACCCGGCGTAACCATCCGCACCGGGCCTACATCACCATCATTGAAGGCTGCGACAAGGCCTGCGCCTATTGCGTGGTGCCGTTCACGCGCGGACCGGAGCGCAGCCGGACCGGCGCATCCGTGCTCGCCGAGGCGGGGCAGTTGGCGGACATGGGATACAGCGAGATCCAATTGCTGGGACAGAACGTCAACAGCTACCGCGATCCGTCGCCGGAGGGCTGGGAATTCGCGCGCTTGCTCGACGCCGTGGGGCGCGTGGAGGGCATCCGGCGCGTGCGCTTCACCACTTCGCATCCCCGTGATTTTGTAAAGCCGATTGTGGATGCCATCGACGGCAACCCGGTGCTGTGTAATCACGTGCACCTGCCGGTGCAGTCCGGCTCCACGCGCGTGCTGGACGCCATGCAGCGGCTGTACACGCGGGAGCAGTACCTGGAACGGATCGCGTGGATGAAAGCCGCGCGCCGGCCGATAGCCATCACCACCGATATCATTGTCGGGTTCCCCGGCGAAACGGAAGCGGACTTTGCGGCCACGCTGGGGCTGCTTGAAGAAGTCGAATATGATGCGATCTTCGGCTTCAAGTATTCGCGCCGTCCCAACACGCCGGCGCTGGCTTTGGGCGACCAGATTCCGGAAGAAGAGAAGTCCCGGCGGCTGGCCATCGCGCAGGAGCGGCAGCGCGAAATCCAGATCCGGCGGAATGCCGCGTACGTGGGCGCGGTCGAAGAGTGTCTAGTCGAAGGCTTCAATAAGGCCACCGGCCAATGGATCGGGCGGACCACGCAACACAAGACCCTGAATTTTCTGCAGGCGGCGGCGGGCGACAGCGATTTGACCGGAAAATATGTGGCAGTACGCGTGACGCGCGCGGGGCCGAATTCGCTGGTGGGCGAGTTGGCGGGCTGAGGCGAAGGGAGAGTGTATGGAAGTCGAAATGAAAATCCGCGGACTGATGGTGGACCCGGTCACCAATATGCCGATCGTGGTTCTCAAAGACGTGAGCGGCACGGTCATCCTGCCGATCTGGGTGGGGGTCTACGAAGCCAATGCCATCGCGCTCGAGATCGAGAAGGTGGCCACGCCGCGCCCCATGACTCACGATTTGATCCGCAATCTCCTGTTCGGCCTGGAAACCGGCGTTAAGAAAGTGGTGGTCAGCGATCTCAAGGAAGACACCTTCTACGCGATGATCTGGCTGGAGCGCAATGGAGAGTTGATCTCCATCGATTCCCGCCCGAGCGACGCCTTGGCCATCGCTCTGCGTCTGGATTGCCCGATCTACGTGGAAGAAACGGTGCTGAGTACCTCCAAGTCGGTGGCCGCGATCGCGGAAGTGGGCAGCAACGATGAGCTGCGCCGGTGGCTGGAAGATCTCAACGACGAGGATATGGGCCGCTACAAGATGTAGGCTGACCGGCAATCCGAATATAAGACACATTCCAGGGTTTGCTACGCTCGTTTGGGATGAAGCTGCCGAATGGTGAACGCGCGATTATCGATGAGCGGAAGCTCCGCGAGTACTGCCTGAACCCCACCATTTACGCGGCCGCAACAAGGCGAGGGTATTTGCATCCGTTGGTATTGGTCAGGCGGAAACAGAGATGCTCAGAATCGCCCTGCTTTCCGCGGCCCGTGATGAGGAGGCTTTGCCAAACGGTACGAACCCGTATGGCCAACGGTACCTGGTCGATTTTGATTTGGTGCGGCAAGACAAAGCCGTGAGAATCTGGAGCGCATGGATCGTGCGAATCGGAGAAGACCCGCCGCGGTTAACGAGTGGTTTTGTACTATAGGGGAGCAGGTTCACTATGGCAGATATTGAAATGCATTCCGTAGTGGCGCTCCTGGAGGACCTGCCCGGCGAAGGACTGGTTCGGGGTCAGGTTGGCACGGTTGTCGAAACCTGGGCTCCGGGCGTTTACGAGATTGAGTTCTGTGATGACAGCGGCAGGGCATATGCAATGGTTGCCTTGAGGGCGGAGCAAGTGATGCGCCTCCACCACGAGCCTTCGCACCAGGCCGCCTGAATCGTGTAACGGTCTCCCACCTGGGCTGCCAGCAGTTCCCCAAAAGCAAAGCGCCCCCGGAGAGATCTCCCGGAGCGCTTTCTGCTTTTCGAAGCGAAAACTACTGCTTCTTGGTGGCCGGGGCGCCCTTCTTGCCGGCGCCAGCGGGACGTGCGGGGACGGGACCCTTGCCGGTCCAGCCTTCGAGATCCGTCGGAGCCACTTCAAACGTGATCATGTACGGATCTTTGTTGAACTCCTTGGCCTCACCGAAGAATGAAATTTCTCCGCCAGGATCCATCTTGCCGGGCAGCGGCTCATCGAGTTTCAGCGTCACATCGGCGGCGCCGCCACCAATCGAAAGCGTCAACTCTTTGGGCCTGGTCTCGGGAGTCGCCGACACCAGCTTGCCCTTCAGTTTGTCGCCCGGAAGCTTGCCCGGAGGCGGAAGGCCCGCGCCCTTCATGGCATCCCAATAGGCGGCGGAACCATCGCCCGCGAGGTTTTCCTTGATGTCATTCCAGAAGGCCAGCACCGGATTATCCGCGGCGGCCTTGGCCCGTTTTTCCTCTTCTTCCTTGGCGAGGTCCACGATGCTCTTGATCGCGAAGCCGCCCGCAGGCAGTGGACTGGTCTTGGCCTGGGTCTTAATGGCGTCCAGACCCTGCGCCGAACCGTGATAGGTGTTGTAGGCCTTGCTCAGGAAGGTGTCAATCTGCTTGCGCGTGTTGGCGTCCATGCTGCCCGGTCCATCATAGGTGGCCGCGCGGGCGTATTCAAACATGGCTAGAGGCATCTTTTCCGGATGGTCCTTTTGCTGTCCGAGCAAAATACCGGCCAACATATAGGAAGCCTGCGCGTTGGTGGCATCGGCTTGCAGGGTCTTGGTCAACTCCGCTTCGGCCTTCGCGGTATCTTTCTGGGTCACGCCAATGTAGCCGAGCGTAAACTGCGCGAAGTTCATCATGGTGGGCTTGGTCTTGGCCCACGCGTCGTCCGCTACGCCCTGGGGCTTCTTGTCGGCGCCGTAGAGAGGGTCTGGATTCGCCAGCAGGCCACGGGCGACTTTCTCGGCCAGATCCAGGTCGGCCTTATTCTGCGCCGATAAGGTCGCGTTGGCCTGTTGGGGCATCAAGGCGCGAATGAAGCCGAGAATTTCTTGCACCGAGGCCTGATCGTTCGGTTCCGACTTCAGAATCTCAGCGGCGATGTCGAACGCTTCGCGATGCCGGCTGAGCTGCTGGTAGGTGATGAGGTAAATCTTGGTCCGCTCGGGGGCATACTCGCTCTGCGCGTACCCGCCCTTCCACTTATCCAGATTCGCCAGACGCGCGGCGGGAGTGGCATCCGGTTTCACGATCTCAGCATAGAGATCGTACTCCGCGCGGTCTTTCCAATTCTTTTGTGCTGGCGCCTGGCCCACGGCCAAGGCTGCCACGACGATAAGAGTTGCGATTGTTTTTGTCATCCCGATACGAACCTCCGGTCACCAAACGTTGGCGATACCCACCCACTCCATAGTGGGAACCCACACCTTGCGAAGTATACCCGAAGCAGCGGGGAAGCCGCAAGCACCACTCTTATCCAATACACGACGGCCGCCCATTCCCGGCTTACAGGGACCATTGCGTGGTATAGACGGCGCGGGACGCCGGCAGGTTCCGCGTTCCACGAAATTCGCCTTTTCCGCGCGTTGCCAGCTATCCTGTCCCTACATGCCGCCGCCGGCGCAATGGACCGCAATCCGCTGGATCGATTTAGCCGTCATCCTGGCGTATCTGGCCGGTATTACCTGGTTCGGCTCGCGTTTCCGGTCCTCGCAGCGAACTCTGCGGGATTACTTCCTGGGTGGCAAAACCATCCCCTGGTGGGCCATCGCACTGTCGATTGTATCGGCGGAGACCAGCACGCTCACGGTGATTGGAACGCCGCCGCTGGCCTTTCGCGGCAACTACGCATTTCTGCAATTGGTGCTGGGATACCTGCTGGCGCGCGTGGTGATCGCGGCGCTGTTCTTGCCGGCCTACTTCCGCGGTGAAATGTACACGGCTTACGAGCTGATGCAGCGGCGCTTCGGGGAGCGCATCCGGCGCCTCACGGCCGGGGCGTTCCTGATCTTGCGGGCTTTGGCGGAGGGCGTGCGCGTCTTCGCCGTGTCGATTGTGCTGTCGATCATTCTGGGCGCCGGCGAGACCGTGTCCATCGCCGTGATTCTCTGTCTCACGCTCTTCTATACGTATGAGGGTGGATTGACGGCGGTGATCTGGACCGATGTGGTGCAGATGGCGCTCTACATTGCCGGTGCGCTGGTGAGCCTGGCGCTGCTGCTCCACCAAATCCCCGGCGGGTGGGGACACGTTGCCGCCGTGGCCGGGCCGCTCGGAAAATTGCAGGTATTCGATTTCGAACTGGCGGCGCCCGCGGCCTTCTTCACGCGGACCTATAGTTTTTGGGCCGGCATCCTGGGCGGATGCTTCCTGACCACGGCCAGCCACGGAACCGAACAGCTTCTGGTGCAGCGGCTTCTTGCCGCACGCACGCGTGGCCAGAGCCAGGCGGCGTTGTTCGCCAGTTGGATCGTGATCGTCACGCAGTTCACTCTCTTTCTGGTCATCGGCACGTGCTTGTTTGTGCTCTACCGGGAGCGGAATCTGCCAGCTCCCGCGGTGCTGGACCGCCTGTACCCGCTCTACGTCTGGCAAAATCTTCCGGCCGGCGTGGCGGGGCTGGTGATGGCCGCGATTCTGGCGGCCGCGATGTCCAATCTCAGTGCGGCGCTGAATGCCCTGGCCTCCACCACGGTGCTGGATTTGTGGAAACCACTGGCGCGGCGCCCAGTGGACGAACTGGAGTGGCTGCGGCGAGCGCGGCATGCAACTGTATTTTGGGGGGCTATCCTGTTCGGCGTGGCGCTGCTGGCCCGCCAGTGGGGCAATGTCTTGCAAGCCGGATTGTCGATTGCGTCGATTGTCTACGGCTCGCTGCTGGGCGTGTTCCTGTTAGGATTGTTGACCAAGCGCGTGGGGGAAATCGCGGCCATGTGCGGCATGGCCGTGGGCTTGGCTCTGATGCTGTACGTGCGATTCGCGACGCCCATTGCGTTCACCTGGTACGTCATGATCGGAGCCGGCGCCACGTTCGTAACGGGAATTCTGGGGTCCTTCATCATAAAGGAGAAGCATGCATAGGGCCGGCTTACAACGGTCGCTTGGTTTCTGGCCGGCGGCGTCGGTCGTGGTGGGCACCGTCATCGGCAGTGGCATCTTCCTGGTTCCCTCCGACATGATCACTGCCGTCGGGTCGCCCTCCATGGTGTTCGCCGTGTGGATTTTCGGCGGCATTCTCTCGCTGTTCGGCGCGCTGTCTTACGCCGAGCTCTCCGCGGCGCTGCCCGGGGCCGGCGGCGAGTACGTGTATCTGAATGCCGCGTACGGTCCGCTGTTCGGATTTATTTACGGATGGACGCAGACCTGGGTGGCCAAGAGCGCTTCGATTGCCACGCTGGCGACCGGGTTTTACCGCTATCTGGCCGACTTTTTCCCGGGGTTGGACGGCGTGCTTTTTACGGCCGCCCTGCCCATCGGACCGCGCGGCGGCGCATTTGAGGTGCGTTACGGCCAAGTCTTTTCCATCGCGCTGATCCTGTTCTTGTCGGCGGTGAATTATCTGGGGGTCCGTTTGGGAGGGCGCATTCAGGTAGCTCTCACGGCCCTGAAAATTGCGCTAATCGCCGGTGTGGTTGCGGTCGCGGTCCTCGCCGGGAACGGCCATCTCTCTAATTTTCAGACGGCGATGCCCGCCCATCCCGGAGGTGTAACCGGATTCTTCGCGGCCTTGGTTGCCGCGCTGTGGGCCTACGACGGTTGGAATAATGCGGGCATGTTGGGGTCGGAAATCGAGCGCCCGGAGCGAAATCTGCCGCGCGCCCTCATTTTGGGGACCATTTCGGTGATTGTCATTTATTTGCTGACGAACCTGGCCTATTTTTATGTGCTGAGCGGCCCGGAAGTGGGCGCCAGCGCGCGCGTCGCGGCTGACGTCATGCGGCGGGCGGCGGGGTCAACCGGAAGCTCCGTGGTGAGCATCGCGGCGATGCTTTCGATTTTCGCTGCGTTGAACGGGTCGATTTTGTCCGGATCGCGGGTTCCTTATGCGATGGCCCGCCACGGATATTTCTTCGCGTCCATCGCCCGCGTGCATCCGCGCTTTCACACGCCGGGTCCCAGCATTTTGCTGCTGGGAGCGTGGTCGTCTCTTTTGCTGTTGAGCGGGCAATACCGCGAACTCTATACGCTGGTGATTTTCCCCAGCTGGATCTTATACGGGATGACCGCGGCCGCGGTGATCGTCTTGCGGAGGAAACGGCCGGAGATGCCCCGGCCCTACCGGGTTTGGGGTTATCCGGTAGTACCCATCGCTTTTGTACTGGTTTCGCTGGTGCTGCTGTATTCCACGTTGCTGGCCTCGCCGCGCGAGTCGGGGATTGGATTGGCCCTGATTCTCATGGGATTACCCTTTTATTTTCACTGGAAAAGGGCCGGAACCCGGCAGCATTCCGGGGACGCATCCCTGGCGGCCCGGCACCAGCAGGACGATCAGAATTAGGTACAATCCAGGTCATCTTGTTCCATATTCGGAACAAGATGCTTGAAACACCATAAAATAAGGGGTAAGATTGTCAAAGCAGTTCGGAGCAATCTGGGCTCTGTTGTTCTGTTTTCGGAACGGGGGACGGCGAGTGCTGCTCCCACAAACGAATTGGAGATACGCAATGGATGTCTTGAAAATGCTGACCGATTTGCGCCGGGAACGCGAGCAAATTGAGGAAGCGATTGTGACGCTAGAACGGTTGGCACAAGGCCGGGGCCGCCGGCGGGGCCGTCCGCCAGCCTGGCTGTCCGCCATCAAGAAGCGGGGCCGTCCGCCAGGGAGCAAGAACCGGTCCAAGGAATCCGCCGCCTAGAGCGTCTGCCTGGCCGCGGTAGGACGATCCTCAAGACAGGCTCATCGTATGAATGAGCTTGTGAAATACTATTTCACGGAGTCATGGATCACCGTAATCCCTCCGTAAGAGCGGCCGTTGCGTAGCGTTCATTCCCATTCGCGGCTCCGAACCAGGTGGACCGAGCCGCGAGAGTGAGCGAGCGGTGGCACCAACGGGTGCGCGCTGAAACCCTGCCGCGGCCCAGCTTCACCAGCTACTCCCCCGCGGTCAACCAGTCGTTACGGACGGATTACGGGATCACCGTGAATGCAGGTGTGTTGCCGCGAGCTGCAGCACGGGCTGTATAATGAGGCAAATCTCCCGCGGTCGTACCCGTAAAATGACAACATCTCCCGTGATTGTGGCATTGGATGTGGAATCCGCCGCCGAAGCGCATGCGCTCATCAGGAAACTGGATGACTCGGCATCTTTTTACAAGGTCGGCCTTGAGTTATACACCTCCGCTGGTATGGATTTCGTCCGTGAACTGAAGGCGCTGGGCAAGCGCGTGTTCGTGGACCTGAAGCTCTATGACATCAGCGAGACCGTGCGCCGGGCTGCCGCGCAAGTGGCGCGCTCAAGCTGTTGGCGGTGACGGTGCTCACCAGTTTCGACGAATCGGATCTGAAGCAGATGGGATATCCGTGTTCGGTTTCCGAACTCGTCGAGTTGCGGGTTCGCAATGCGCGGGAAGCCGACGTGGAAGGCATTGTCTGCTCGCCGCTGGAGGTCTCTCGTGTCCGCGCCATGGCGGGTCCGGACGCGATTCTGGTGACGCCCGGAGTGCGCTCCGCCGGCGCTGCTGCCGGAGATCAGAAGCGAGTGGCGACACCGGCCGAAGCCATGGCCCATGGCGCGAACTATCTGGTGATCGGCCGCCAGGTAACCCGTGCCGCCGATCCGCGCGGCGAAATGCAGCGAATTTTGGACGCGCTGAGCACGCGCCGCTAACCTACATTTCGCACACGAGATTGCTTACGGAGGAGCAGATCCCAACGTGGAGCGGGCTTTAGCCTGCGACGGGGACTTGAGTCCCCGGTTCGAAGTGTGGTTATACCGCTGCGGAGGCTGAAGCCTCCGTTGCGGGCTAAAGCCCGCTCCACGCTGGGCCCCGGTATGGCTCTTTCCGATCTACCTTGGGACGTTGTGAGAAATGCAGGCTAGGGCGTAAAGACCCCGCGCCGCTAAGGCGTAAAAACGAAGACAAACGAATCGGCATTGCCGGCCGGGTTATGGTTCTGAAATCCAGCAGGGAAGATATCGCTGGTCGTGTACCCGGTCAGGTAGATGGCTCCGTTGGCATCGACCTCCACGCCGTATACGGCCTGGGATCCCGGTCCGGTGACGTAGCTGCCGTACGATAGCGCGTTCAACGGCGGCGCCGACGGGTTGATCACGGCGATAAATCCGTTCATCCCCGCTTTTGCCGATACCGGATGCAGCGCGTTTTGAGAAACCGGCAGGTCCGGGGAAAACGAATAGCCGCCCAGATAAAATTTGCCTTTGCTGTCGCGCTTGAGATCCCACGCGATGTCCGTGCCGCTGCCCCCGTAATACGTCGAATAGGTAACCGCCCGGGACGGCGTGGCGGCGCGTACATCGAGAATCGTCAGGAACGCGTTGATGGCGCCTGGTCCGCCGAGTAGAGGCTGGTACGCGTTCTGCGTGATCGGGAAGTTGCCGGAGCTGGTGTAACCGGCTAAGGCAATTCGTCCGGCCGAATCAAAAACCATCTTTCTGACGTCGTCAATTCCAGAACCGCCGAAGAACGTAGAATAGCCCCCGGAAGAGTTGCTGAGGTTGAACTCGGTCAGGAACCCGTCACTGCCGCCGCCGTACGTTGTCTGGTAGGCATTCGGCGAGAGGGGAAAGTCACGGGAAGTGGTGCTCCCCGCGATGTAGACGTGGCCGGGGGCGTCCACCAGAATGGAGCGCGCGTAATCGGATCCCGCGCCACCGAAGAAGGTGCTGGCTACCAGAGAAGCGCTGCCGTTGAGGCTGGAGTCGATCTGAGCCACGAAGATGTCGCGGCCGGGCGCGCGGACAGGCTGATATGCCTTTACCGTTGGAAAGTCGTCGGACGACGTGCTGCCGGTGACATAGATTTTTCCGTCGAAATAGGTGATTCCGGTGGCCTCGTCATACTGCGTGCCGCCCAGATAGGTGGCGTAAACCAGCGTCAAAGACCCGCTGCGGGCGGGATCCAGAAACACCACGAAGGCGTCGGTGCCGACGGTGCCGGTGGCGGAGCCGCCCCCAAGTTCCGCCTTGAATCCGTTACGCGTGACCAGATCCGTCGAGTTGGTCGTGCCGGCCAGGTAGATCAGGCCGGTGGGATCGACGGCCATGGCCTTTAACGTGTCGACGCCCCCCCCGCCATAATAGCTTGCGTATAGGACCACCTCGGCGCCCGAGTTCGCGTGGGGATTCAACTTCATGACGAACGCATCCTGGCCGCCGCGGTTGATGTCCACGCCGCCATTCAGGTTGGGATAGTCGGTGGAGGAAGTGCTTCCGCCCACGTATATAAAGCCGTATTGGTCGCGCGCGATGGCGATGCCTACGTCCGCCCCCGAGCCCAATGGATACGTCGCAAGGGAAATGACCGGGTCAATGACCAGCGGAGCCGTTACATCATATGGTCCAAGCGCGAAAGTGACCTCGTGGTTGGCTCCAACGCGGTAGGAGGCCGGCAGCACGATGCGTTCGCCGGATGGCCGGCGCTGGTAGACCACCGGAACATGCTGGGTCAGGGTTTTGTCCGCCAAGCGGACGACGAGATCGCCGCCCGGCGCGAGTTGCAACGCGTCGGCGCCGTCAAAACTCATGCGGATGCGCGAGGGGTCGGCGCCGGCCGCGATTTCGAAATCGTATTCGAGGTTGTCGCCGTTGCCGTAGT